>DASQGS010000301.1:0-19992 GCA_035632455.1 Thermoanaerobaculia bacterium
TAGTCGAGCTTCACGTTGGCGACGAGCGGGGCATAGAGGTCGTAATAGTGCAGGTCGTTGAGACCCATCATCCGCTTGCGAAGCTTGAGGTAGCGGTGGAAGGTCGGGAGGTTGGCGTTCACGCCTTCCACGAGCTTGGTATAGACCGATGTCGGGATATTGTCGGTATAGAGCGCGGCGTCGAGCGTGGTCGGATATTTGCGGGCCTTCATGTAGAAGACGTCGCGCTGCACTGCGCCGTTCATGGTCGATCCGAGAGTGCGGCGGAAATTGCCGAAGACGCCGAAGAATGCCTCGAACACCTTCTTGCGGTCCTCGCGATTCGGCAGGGCGCGGGCCGCGGCGAAACCGGCCAGGTCGAGCTTGCGCGTGGAGCCGTCCGCGAGGGTGACGCTGGCATACGGGAAGTCGGCATTCGTGAGGATCGTGTAGCTGTCGCCAGGCGCGGGAGCCATGAGGCCAGCGTCAGCGATGATTTTCTCTTCTCCTTCGGAAAGCGTGTGCGCTTTGCGGCGCTCGAGATCGTGCAGGTAGAAGGCATACGGCGCGAGTTTCGGCTCGCTCTTGAGGAACGAGTCGATCGTGGCCGGATCGAGCTTGAGGATCTCGGGCTCGACAAAGGCCGTCGCGGCCCCGAACGTCGAGAAGAGCTGGTTCATCTCCTGCCTCATGGCCTGGTACTTGGCGACGCGCGTGTCCTGGTCGGCGTGGAGGCTGGCGTAGACGGCGACGCGGGAGAGCTCCTTGTTCAGATCTGCGAGGAGGTCGAGGACGGCGAGGAGTTTCTGGGGCGACTGGCCGAGGGTTCCTTTGAGCTTGGCGACCTCGGGGATGCGCAGGGCCTGCTTCTCTTTCGCCGCCTTCCACGCCTCGTCGGTCGGGTAGATGTCGGCGAGATTCCACTTCTGCGCTTCAGGGATGTCGGCGCGCTCGCGCGTCTGGGCCATAAGCGAGCCGGTGGCCAGAGCGGCCACGAGCATCAGGATTGCGATCTTCGCTTTCTGTTGCATGCGGAGTCTTCCCCTTCGATGTTTGAGTTGGTTTCGTATCGGTACGCAGGTGCGCCCGCGCAGTTTCAAACCGGCCGGCGAATTGTAGTGCTTTGGAGCGCGGTTGGCCCGGCCGCGGAGCATATTCGGGAGCTGGGGCGGATCGGACGGATCGGTCCGATCAGTCCGATCTTTGCCGAGATTCCGCGAGTTCATTCGCCGGGCGGGTACGCCCGGCGGTTGCGGCCGGGACGGCTGCGCTCCTTCAATGCACCATTACAAGCTCAGCGGCTGGCAGCGGCCGTCCGAAGAGGAAGCCCTGGAGCAGTTCCACGCCGATCTCGCGGGCGGCGTCGGCGCTGGCTTGCGTCTCGATCCCTTCGAGAATCACCTCGCAACCGAAGTCGTGGGCCAGCGCGGTGATATTGCGGACGATTTTCATCTTGTGAATCTCGGTCTCGAACGACGTACCGAAATCCTGGCTGATCTTCAGGAACGACGGGCGGATCCGATCGATATGGATCAGATGCGAATACGCCACGCCGACGTCGTCGAACGCGAAGCGCACGCCGGCTTCGCGCAGCAGCTCGATGTTCAGCATGCAGCGCTCGAGGTCGTCGATGTTCGCCTGCTCCGTGATCTCGAGGACGATCCGGCTGGGTTGTACGCCGTGCCGCAGGGCGGCCGCGAGGATCGAGGAGCCGATCAGCTCCGGCCCCGAGAGCACGGCGGGGTGAATGTTGAGGAAGATCAGCGGCTCGCCGGGCAACGTGGCAATGTCACGGAGGGCTTCGTTGGCGCATGCGACTTCGAGCTGCTGCAGCCGGCTCTTCCGCCGGGCGTATTGGAACAGCACCTCGGGGTTCTTCAGCGGAGTCGAGGTCTTGATGCGCGTCAGGGCCTCGAATCCGATGGCCCTCGGGCCGTCGTGACCGAGCCGCATGATGGGGTGGAACGCGGAATGCGTGAGATGCCCCGAGAGGATCGCCTCGAGCGACGGCACATTGATGGACTCCGCCATCTCGTTGCCGCCGCTGCAGCCGATGCCTTCGAGCGCCGCGAACAGCTCCGAAGTGCTGAAGGGCTTGCTTAGGACCAGGCTCGCTCCACGCAACATCGCCTCCTTCGACAATTCGGATGAGGCGTTGCCGGTCATCAGAACCACGCCCGCGGACGGCAGGTGCGATGAGACGTGGTCGATGAAGTCGAGGCCTTCGAATGCGAACGGGCCGCTGAGCCGCACATCCGCCAGGACGCCGGAGATCGGCAGATGCTCGACCATCAACTGCGCGGACTCGATGTCCTCGCAGCAGACGACGGATTGCCCGTAGTGCTCGATGATGCCCGCCAAGCCGGCGCGAACATCGCGTTCGTCATCGACCAGCAACAGCAACTCGTCCCGCTCCAGCCTTCCGACTCGTCGACCCATGATTGTCTCCCTGTGCGCCTTCACTCAGTTCACGATTGATGCCAGGTTTGAAAGGCCCGAAGGCTGAGTGTTGAAAGGAGAAAAGGGAAAGCAGCATTGCGACTCCGCTTTGCACTGCTCGATCTCGACGCCGGCCGGATTCCGACTCTGAATCCATGCGTCCGAGAAGCGGACACGTGTTGTCTGTTTGCACGGCTCGGCGCGGCTCGGCGCGGAGCAGGGCCCTTCAAACGAGAGAGTTAGATGTGTGCTTGAGGTTGGCAGGGCGTTTGAAAGGTGACCCGAGCGGAGGTACAGGCTCATGACAATCGCTGAAGGCATCCCGGCTATGTCTCAGACGAGCGAAACCGAGGACTCCCAATGCCTGGAACCGCTGCCCGCGGGAGAGCGGCCCACAGTGCTCATCGCAGAAGACGAGCGCATGCTTCGCCATCTGCTGGTGGCTCAGTTGCGCCACCTCGGCATCGAGCCGGCGGTCGCGACCCCCGGCGCCGAGGCCGTTCGCCTGTGCGCTGAGCTCCGCCCCGATCTCGTACTCCTGGACGGGCTTCTTCCGGAGCTGCACGGCTTCGAGGCCGCACTGTTCATCCGGAACCTGGACCCGAGCTATCAGCCTCGCATCGTGCTGGTGACCGGAATCTACAAGAATCTGCGCTATCGAAACGAAGCCAAGCTGAAGTACGGCGTCGATGAGTACGTGATCAAGCCGGTGGCCACGGCGCAACTCGCCGGCGTCGTGCATCGTGCCCGCAAGTATTCGGCGCCGGCGTTTGCGGAGCGGGAGCGGGAGTCTTTGTCGGCGTAGTTCATTGGAACGGAGAGATCATGACCGTTGCCGATATACAGCCCCATCTTAAGCGGATGCCTCCGCCATGGAACAGCGGGGTACCGGATGTCCAGAATGCGGTTCTCGATCAGATCGGGGAGGGTGTCTGCCTGGTCGATCTCGATCGCCGGATCACGTTCTGGAATCGCGCCGCGGAGCGACTGACCGGATGGACGCGCTCCGAAGCCGTCGGAAGCGTCTGCTCGGAAGACTTCGTCCTCCACTGCTCGGCTGACGGAGAGGTGCTGAGCGAAGTGGAGTGTCCGCTGGCCGCCGCGCTGGAGGATGGCGAGGCGCGGGAGACGGAAATGCACCTGCTGCATCGTGGCGGCTCGCGCCTGAGTGTCCATCTCCGCTCGTCGCCGATGTACGACGAGGCCGGTTTCATCATCGGGTCCGTGCAGATCTTCAGCGACAACACCGTGAAGCTTGCGCTTTTCGACCAGGTCGAGCGGATGAAGCATGACCTGAACCGCGATGCGCTCACCGGCGTCGGGAACCGGAGATTCTTCGAGAGAGAGATCGGCGCGATGTGCAACGACATGGTCGTCGTCGGCTGGCCCTACTCGATCGTGTTCGTCGATATCGATCACTTCAAGGCCGTCAACGACCGGTACGGACACGACGCCGGAGACCGCGTGCTGCGCGCTGTTGCGCAGATGCTGGGCTCGGTCCTGCGACCGCTCGATGTCCTGGCGCGCTGGGGCGGCGAGGAGTTTGTCATCGTGGCTCCCGATCTCGCCGGCAAGTCGTTGCGGACCTTCGCCGAGCGCCTTCGCATGTTGTTCGCCAGCCGCGACATCCCCGCCGGACGGGAGCGAATCGCCGTGACGGCCTCGATCGGCGGCACCGCCGCGCGGCCACGCGAGCAGTGGGCAGCGACACTCGCACGCGCGGACCGGCTCATGTATGAAAGCAAGACTGGGGGACGGAACAGAGTGACAATTGCCTGAGGTGAACGATGCCGCGATCCGGCCTCCGACGATTTACTCAATGCATTGAGTATAATTACTCAGGATCATGAGTAAAACGTCAGGGCCCTATCGTCGCCCTCAAGCAGTCGTTCTGGCCCGCCGGCTGGCGGAGCGCCGGCGGTTCATTCAGGTGGTCGCCGGGCCCAGGCAGGTTGGCAAGACTACTCTCGTGCAGCAGGTGGCGGAAGCTGCCGGCGTCCCGGTGCGGTTCGCGAGTGCCGACGAGCCGACGCTGCGCGGGCCGGAATGGATCGCCCAGCAGTGGGAGGCCGCGCGGTTGATGGCCGGCCGCCGCCGTGCTCTTCTGGTGATCGATGAGGTTCAGAAGGCGGTCGGCTGGTCGGAATCCGTCAAACGCCTCTGGGACGAAGACACGCGCGCCAAGCGCCGGATCAGAGTCGTCCTGCTCGGATCCGCGCCCCTGCTGATTCAACAGGGTCTCTCGGAGAGCCTTGCGGGGCGGTTCGAGATCCTGCATCTGCCGCACTGGTCCGCGGCGGAAATGCGCGACGCTTTCGGCTGGAGCGTCGAGCGATTCATCTATTTCGGCGGTTATCCGGGTGCGGCACCGCTGGCCACCGATCAGAAGCGCTGGGCAAGCTATGTCCGTGATGCTTTGATCGAGACCACGATCGCACGCGACGTGCTGCTGCTTACCCGAGTGGACAAGCCGGCTCTCATGCGCCGTCTGTTCGAGCTGGGGTGCCGGTACTCCGGACAGATCCTCTCCTACACGAAAATGCTCGGCCAACTTCAGGATGCGGGGAACACGACCACGCTCGCGCACTACCTCGACCTTCTCGCCGCGTCCGGCATGGTGATGGGTATCCCGAAGTTCGCCGGCGAGCCGGTGCGGCAACGTGGCTCGAGTCCGAAGCTGCAGGTGCTCGACACGGCGCTGCTCTCTGCGCTATCGGGACAAACGTATGAGGAGGCGCGCAAGGATCGCGAGATCTGGGGCCGATTCACAGAGTCAGCCGTCGGCGCTCATCTGGCCAATGCCGCGGCCTCGGGGACGTGCGAGTTGTTCTATTGGCGCGACCGCAACCGCGAGGTGGACTTCATCGTGAGGTCCGGGCGACGGCTCACCGCGATTGAGGTCAAGAGCGGCTCCAGGCGCGAAGTCCTGGCGGGGATGGAATCCTTCGACCAAGCCTTCCATCCGGATCGCAAGCTGCTCGTCGGTGCCGACGGCATTCCGGTTGCCGAGTTTCTTACGAAGCCTGTCGAGCATTGGGTAGGTATGTAGGGGCGCACCGCTGTGCGCGCGCAACTCCGGTCCGTGAATCGTCGGACAAATCCCCCGCCCGATCTGCGGGCGCACGCCTGGTCAGCCGTGCGCCCCTACGCGGTCTCACCGGTCCGGCACCGCCGGCTGCTCGAGGTCGGGGATTTTCGCGATGGCCTCGGCGGTCAGCGGGGCGAGCTTGAGCTGCTCCGACAGAAACGCGATTCGGTCGCGGCGTGCGGCGGAGCTCAGAGCGTGCGGTGCGTCGTAGATCTCGAGGCGCTTCGGCTCGCTGACGTTCGCGGCGTACTGGCGCGCGCGATCGGGCGTCAGGTAGTCCTCCCGTGAGCCGTATTGCAGGAACACGAAGGCCGGCGCGGCATGGGAGATGTAGCGGCCAGCGTCCGCCCAGGTGTGCGCGGCGACGAAAGCGTCCCATTTCTCCGGACCGACGCTCTGCCGGTATTGCTTGAACTCCTCCGAGCGCATGTCGACCTCGTCGGAAAGCCCGCCGGCCATCAGGACGAAAGCCTTGAAGCGTTTGTCGACGCCCGCGAGGATGCCGCCGATGTTGGCGTTGTAGCTGTGGCCGACGAAGGCCAGCCGTTTCGGATCGACGTCGGGGCGCGCCAGGAGAAGATCCGCGCCGCGCCTCATGTCGACGACCTGTTGCACGAGGTCGGTGAACTGCTTCGGGCTCATCGGCGTGCGATCGGCGACGTAGCCTGGCCGGGCCACGGGGCCATCGGTCAGGAGTGACACGGCGCCGGCTCGTGCGAGAACGACAGCTTCCTCGAGGAACTCGGTGCGGTTCATCATCGGAGAGCTCGGCCAGTACCAGTGGCCCCAGATCACAGCGGCGAACGGGCCCTTTCCCTTGGGCACGACGAGATAGGCGGGGACGCGTGCGCCGTTCGCACCGAGGTAGGAGATGTCGTGAATCGAGACGCCGTCGCGCTCCTCGAAGCCAGCCTCTCGGACATCGAGCGGAGCCTTGTGGTCGTAGTCGAAATGCCGGGCCGCACTCGGCTCCTGGGCGAGGAGCGTGGACGAGACGAGCAGAAAGAGTGTAGCCAGGAGTCTGCGCATGAATCCCTCCGAGGTGCGGATCATAACGGAGGCGGCAGCCCGTCAGTGCGAACGCTCGCGGCGAAACTCGAGGTAATAATGGGCTTCGCTCTCGGAGAGATACTTCATCGCGAGCCGGTCTGCGCTCTCACTCTCGAAGCTCACGAGTGCGCCGGCGATTCCACGCTCGTTTTCTGGAAGATGGCGAAGTGTCTCCTCGATGGTGGTGAGAGCTGATTCGTCGTGCTGGCGGCCGAGAGACTCGATGGCGGCGTACTTGAGATCGGCGTCGTCAGTCGCGAGTGCTTCCAGAAGGAGGGCGTGCGAGCGGCGGTCCGCGCCGGCGATCCGAAGCGCTTCGAGGGCAACCCAGTAGTACTCGTCCGGGTCCCATCCACGCTCCGCGCAGAAGGGCGCGAGTTTCTCATTCGGCTCGCGTTCACGCTTCGCAAACCGGACAGCGTTCGCGGCGGCTGCATGCAGTTCATCCCAATATTGCCGGTCGTCATCCACATGACCGAGCAATGCGCCTGCGATGCGATACCGCTCCAGAAGCGCGGGCATCATGTCGTGGCGTGAGCGCAACAAATCGATGGACGACTGGTCGTGGCGTTCGATCGCGCCGATCAGCGCGTCGTTGAGCTCATAGTCGCGACAGGAAGGTCGATCGACTGCCGTCGCCGGATCGGCGTCAGTGCACGGCGAGCCGCAAGCCATGACGATCGCCTCGGTGGCATTGACGCGGAGGTCCTCGGCCGGGATGGTGGTCGTTCCTGGGGCGATGGTCACGTAGTAGTGAGTGGTCTGCAGACCGTCCAGCTCGAACGTCTCGTCGTAATCGCCCGGAGGGAGGTCGGCAAAGGTGTAGCGCCCCTGTGTGTCCGTCGATGCCACTCGATGAAGTGTTGCCGAAGATAACGTGACGACCGTGCCGGGCAGAGGGCTTTGACTGCTCGTGACAAGCCCGCTGACTGTGGCAGTTTGCAGCGGGGCGTCTCCAAGAAGAGGAACGGCTGTGATTGCGAGCAGCAGCGCAAGTCGCATGAAGTGAAGATAGCGCCGCCGACGCATCGCGCTCGTGACCTTCCTGCAACGATGAAGAGGGAAGCAGAAAGCAGAAGGCAGAAAGCAGAAATGGATTTCGCAAGAGCCGCAGTCTCCGTGACAGGCTCATTAGCCCACCGATACCGCTCGCGAGACTCATTTCTGCTTTCTGCCTTCTTCTTCTGATTTCCCCCGCGGCTGGCACTGTCCGCCCTTGACTGTTATTGTTTGCCAGCCCGGCGCGGGCGAAGGAGGCGGGCCCGTCCATGCGCTCGATTCTCATCGTCGAAGACGACAGGCTCATGACGAAGCTACTCAACGCCATGCTGCCTGCGGCCGACTACGAGGTCGTCTCGATCAACGACGGCTCCACCGCGCTGTTGGAGCTGCGACGGCGCCGCTTCGACGCCGTTCTTCTCGACCTCAATATCCCTCACCTCGACGGCTTTTCGCTGATCGAAGTCCTCCGGCAGGAAGGAATCGACGTCCCGATCATGCTGATGACCGCGAGTCCCGAGCCGGAGCTGGAGGCCCGCGCCCACGCCCTCGGAGTCGCCGACTTCATCCCCAAGCCGATCCAGAAGGCGATGCTGATCAAGCGGTTGGAAAAGGTGTTCAAGGCCGATTGATGTCACGTCATCCTGAGCCGCGCAGACGGCGAAGGATCATCTTGCAAGGATCGCGGCTCTAGCCTAGAAGATTCTTCGCCGCGCTCCACTTACAAGGACGACACGCAAGGAGGTTCTTGATGAAACCAAATCGATGGCTCTTATTCGCGCTTGCCGGCTCGCTCGCGATTCTCGCGGCGTGTGCCAAGGACGCGCCCGCGCCGGTGGCCGCGACCTCGCCGAACGCCACGGCTACGGGTCTCTGGCGCGTTTACGAGCGGTCGCTCAAGGGTGCGAAGTACATCGATCTCACGCACACGCTGACGCCGTCGATTCCTGTCTGGAAAGGATTCGGCCGCTCCGAGTTCGGGCCTACGGTCAATCCTGAGAACGGCAAGCCGTACCAATACGGCAAAGACGGATTCGAGGCCACGCGGTACGTGTTGAGCACCGATCAATTCGGCACCCAGCTCGACCCGCCCGCGCATTGGGCGCCGGAATATCCCGCCATCGACGAGCTACCGGCGACGTTCGCGGTGCGGCCGCTCGCGGTCATCTCCATCGTCGATCAGGTGGCGAAGAATCCGGGCTACCACCTGCAGGTGTCGGACATCGAGCGATTCGAGGCGAAGAACGGCAGGATCCCCGAGGGCGCCGTGGTGATGGTGCGCTCCGACTGGTCGAGGCAATGGCCCGACCCGGCGCTTGCGACACGCGAAGTGTTTCCCGGCGTCGCGCTCGCTGCCTTGAAATTCCTGCACCTGCAGCGCCACATTCTCTTTCACGGACACGAAGCGCTCGACACGGACACGACACCGACGCTCGAAGGGGAGTCGTGGCTCATGCACAACGGCTACACACAGGCGGAGGGCGTGGCGCATCTCGATCTCGTGCCGGAGACGGGGTGCCTGGTCACGATCGGGTTCCCCAAGTTCGGGGGCGGGACCGGCGGTTACGCGCGCTATGTCGCCATTTGTCCGGCGGACTGGAAGTACGGCGTCTCCGTCGGCCAGGTGCCGGACTCGCCGCTGCCGAAGAGCGACAAGATCCTGCAATGGGATCAGGCGAAAGGGATGCGGGTTCGGAAGTAGGCCGATTGTGCGGATCGGACCGATCCGACTGATCGGTCACGATCCGCGACCCCTCCGCCTACTTCATCGTCGCGATGAACCACGAGTTGCCGAACGGATCCTTCACGTGGCTGGCGCGCTCGCCGTACGGCTTGTCCTCCGGCGGCGCGATTGCGATCGCGCCCGCATGGAGGGATCGTTCGTGGACGCGGTCCACGTCATCCACGTGGAGGTGATACGCCCCCTCCATCGGCTGCCACTCGTCGCGGGCCTCCCCCAACTCGATGACCGAATCGCCGATGCGCACCTCGGCGTGCATGATCGTGCCGTCCGGCCCGACCGTGCGCTCGCCGAGCTCGGCGGCTTTGAAGGCCTCCGCGAGGAACTCGATCATCCGCGCCGCTCCATGGACGTGAAGATACGGTGTCACGGTGTGGAATCCCTTCGGTCTCGGTCCGACTCCCGGTTGTTTGCGCGGCGCCTCGGCGGGCCACTGGCCGGCAAAGCGGCGCATCAGCTCCACTTCCGCGACATCTTCCTGATGCGTGGCGATGTGCCAGGTGTTGCCCCAGCGATCCCGCACGGTCGCCTCTCGGTCGCCGTAGGGCTGATCCATAGGCTCGCGCAGCGTCGTGGCGCCTGCCGCTACAGCGCGTTGGTATGCCGCGTCGGCACCGTCGACATACAGGTGAGTCGCCATCGGCCCGCGCTTGTACTCGCTCGTGGCGTCGGCGAGCTCGATGATGGAATCGCCGACCGACACCTCAGCGTGCATGATCAGGCCATCCGGACGCGGCACGCGGAACCGCTCCTTTCCTTCGAATGCTTCCACGAGAAAGGCGATGAAGTCCGACGCGCCTTCCACGAGGTGATACGGCATGATGCTGGGAATCTCGGGCTTCGTTTCTACGACCGCTGTAGCGCTCATCGATTGCTCCTCCATCGTCTCCGCCTGTGACGGCGGAATCAGTTGTTTCCTCAGCCTTGCCTTGAAAGCGGGATCGGGAAGGTCGCGCAGGTCGGCGGCGATCACGAGCAGCGTGGCCAGGGCGGGATCGGCGAGCGCAAGTCCCTCGCGGCGTCCGGCCAGAATCGCGCCGATCGCATCGTCGAGCCGTTCGAGCAGTTTCCGCTCAGCCATTGTTCTGACCCATCTGGGTCCGCAGCGCCTGCAGACCTCTCCATTGAAGTTGTTTGATCGCTCCCTCGGTGCGGCCGAATTGCTCGGCGATCTCGCGGATGCTTCGCTCCTCGGCGAAGCGCATGACGATGACACGGCGCTGATCGGCGGGGAGGCGGTCGACGAGGCGGAACAGCGACGCACGCTGCTCGATCTCCGCAATCCGATCGTCGGCGCGGTCGCCCGGCTTTTCGTCCGCCCTTTCGTTCGCGCCTTGTGAATCGGCGTGCGAGCCTGTTTCTCGCGCCGCGCGCTGGTAATGATCGGCGATGGCATTCGATGCGATCCGGTAGAGCCATGCCGCGAACGGCTTGCCCCGCCATTCGAATCGCTTCAGGTTTGCCAGCGCCTGATGGAACACATCCGAGGTGATGTCTTGCGCTTCGTGGCGAACCCGGACCCGGCGGACGATGAACGCGTACACCCGCTCGAAATTCGCGTCATACAGCTCGGCGAACCGGCTGGGATCGCGCTGCGCCGCCTCGATCAAAAGCCGTTCATCGGGGCCGCTTCGACCCCGCGCCATGGTCTGGTCGTCCATTGGTTGCAGGTATAACCCTGTTGAGGGGGAAAGGTTACGCCGCGGCAGGCCAATGTCACATCCGTTGCGTGACGTCGCGCACCGGCCCGTCGGTCGCGGAATACCGATACTGCCGCAGGAGTTCGCTAAACCGTGCATCCAACCAGCGCATCGATGACGAAACGGATCGCGACAGCGATCGCCCTCGCACTTGCCCTGATCGTCACGGCCTTGCCTGCGGCGACCGGCTGCTGCCTCGACAAGCCCGGCTGCGCGATGACGGCGATGCGTGCCTCGATGCCGTGCTGCGAGGGAAGCTGCTCGATGTCCAGCCCGAACAGCAGCCCCGACGACGACGTCACGCTCTCACCCAGCCCCTCGACGGACATCGCGGCCGGCCCAGCGGTTGTGAATGCTGAACCTGCATCATCGGCGGTCGTTTCGATCGTCACGACAGCCACCGAGCGCGCGACGAGCGAATTCTCCGCGCCGCCCCCCTTCCTGCTGAACGCCCAGTTCCGCATCTGATCCCGCGTCTCCTCGCGCCCTGACGTTCCACCTGAACGTGTGCGCGACGCCTATGCCGTCACGCATGAGGAGATCCGAGAAGTGTTTGCAATCAGGCACGCCCTCGCAGTGGCCTTTCAACTGCTCGCCGTGACCGCCGCGTCCGCGCAGCACCTGCGGCTCGCGCCGGAGGATCCGGTCGCCGACCGCCTCGTCGCCGAAGCTCTTCTGAAGGCGCCCGAGATCGAATCGGCTCGCGCGGAGGTCGAAGCGGCGAAGCGGCGCATTGAACCGGCTCGGACGCTGCCCGACCCCAGCGCATCCTTCACCTATCAGAACGACGGCACCGCGATCTCCATCGGCGCAGCCGAAGGAAGTTTCGCCGGCCTGATGCTGAATCAGCCGTTCCCGTGGCCGGGGAAACTCGCCCTTGCCGGGAGAGCGGCCGCAAGCGAGGCGCGAGAGATCGAGGTTGGCACGCTCAGCCGGGCCACGCTGGCGATCGAGGCGCGGGTTCGGAACGCCTGGTACGACCTCGTCCTCGCCCGTTCGCTCGACACGCTGATCGAAGAGCGCCGTGCGACCGCGAGCCAAGTCGAGGCGACGACACGCGAGAGGTACGCCGCCGGCCTCGCCGTTCAGCAGGACGTGCTACGCGCGCAGGTGGAGCTTGCGCGGATCGATGAGCTCAAGGTCGCGCAGCGGGCCGCCATCACGGTCCGCCTCGCGGAGCTCAATGGACTCCTCGGGCGGCCCCTGGATACGCCACTCGCGACCCCGGTCGAGCTTCCGTCGCTCGCGCCGATTCCTCCGGCTGCTGCCATTGTGGCTGGTGTCCTCTCTCGCAACCCCGAAGCGGCCGGAGCGCGTCAGGCGATCGAGACCGGCGGGTTGGGGATCGAGATCGCGAACAAGAACTTCCTTCCCGATTTCGTGGTGAGCGGCGGAGCGATGTATCGCGGCAACTTCGCAATGGGGCCGATGTGGCAGGTCGGCGTCGGCGTCTCGTTGCCGATCCGGGCAAAGAAGCGCCAGCAGAACCAGCTCGCTGAAGCACAAGCGCGCGTTGCCGGGCAGACCGCACAAGCCGGCGTTGTCCGCCGGGAGCTGGACCTGCGCACTCATGAACGGATCGTGCAACTGGAGAGTGCGAGCGAGATCGCCACACTCCATCAGGAGAAGATGGTTCCGCTCGACCAGCTCTCGTTTGAATCGGCGCTCGCCAGCTATCAGGCCGGAAAGGTGCCCTTCATCACCGTCTTCGATGCCGTGAACACGCTGTACGGCGATCGCGCGACTCTTCTGGAGTTGCTGGCAGAAGCCGCCAAGTGGCGCGTGGCGATCGATGAAGGCTCGCTCCAGCCGACCGCATTGGGCAGCGCGGCCTCGATTTCGTCAGGCGGCGGCGCGGGCACGAGCGCACAGACTCCTGCCTCGTCCGGCTCCTCCTCCACCTCCACCTCGGCCATGACTTCGATGAGGTAATGATCATGAGAACGAAACTTCCATGGATGCTCACGCTTCTGCTCGCAATCACGCTCGTCACCGTTCTCGTCGGCCGCGCGAGCACAAAACCGCCGGCTGCCAGCGCTGCGAGCACGACGACTCAGAAGAAGGTTCTCTTCTGGGTCGATCCGATGAACCCGACCCACAAGTCCGACAAGCCGGGAAAAGCGCCGGACGGGATGGATCTCGTTCCGGTCTACGCGGGGGGTGAGAGCTTGGCCGCGCCGCCCGCCAACGCGAAGAAGAGGATTCTGTACTGGGTCGATCCCATGCATCCGGCCTACAAGTCGGACAAGCCCGGCAAGGCGCCCGACTGCGGCATGGAGCTCGTGCCGGTATACCAAGACGGAGCCAGCCCAGCGACTTCCACGGTCTCCGGCTACGCGAATGTCAAGCTGACGTCCGACCGGCAGCAGCTCATCGGAGTGCAGACCGGCATGGCCGAAGTGCGCTCGCTTGGACCGTCCGTCCGCACAGTCGGCCGCGTCGCCGTCGACGAGAGACGGCTGTACAAGGTCACGACGAAGTTCGATGGCTACATCGAAAAGCTGTACGTGAACGTTACCGGACAGCAGATCCGAAGAGGGCAGCCGCTCTTTACGGTCTACAGTCCCGACCTCCTGGCCACGCAGCAGGAATACCTCCTCGCGCTCCGCGTAGCCAAGCAGGCCCCCTCGCTTCTTGTCGCAGCGCGCCAGCGCCTCCTTTTGTGGGACATCACAGCCGCGGAGATCCAGCAGCTCGAGAGCACCGGCGCAGCGCGGAAGACTGTCACGATCTATTCGCCGACGAACGGCTACGTCCTCAACAAGATCGCCGTTGAGGGTGCGCGCGTCACCGCTGGTGAGCCACTCTTCGAGATTGCGAATCTGGATCACCTTTGGATTCAGGCGGACGTCTATGAGTCCGAGCTGCAGTACATCCGCCTCGGCGCGCCGGCAACGGCGACGCTCTCCTACATCCCCGGCCGCACCTGGACCGGCTCGGTCACGTTCATCGCGCCGACAGTCGACCCGTTGACCCGCACGGTGAAAGTCCGAAGCGAATTTGACAACGCCGATGGCGCACTCAAACCCGACATGTTCGGCGACGTCGTGATCCAGCAGCCAACCCGGCAGGTCGTGGTCGTCCCGGATTCCGCCGTCCTCCAGACCGGCACGCGCTCGGTCGTGTTCGTCGTGAAGGGCGATGGATCGTTCGAGCCGCGAGAAGTCTCAGTCGGAACGAAGTCGGAGCAATTCTACGAAGTCCGCAACGGTCTCAAGGCCGGTGAAAAGGTCGTGACCCAAGCGAACTTCCTCATCGACTCCGAGTCGCGATTGAAAGCAGCGCTGGCGGCGATGAAACCGGAAGGTATGAAACCAGAAACCAGAAACCAGAAACCAGAAGGAGCTGGGCATGTGCGTTGAAGAGCCCGGCGCCATAGATCCTCGTGAGTCGCACCGCGCATCGATAAGACTTGAAAGTAGATACAGCAGAGGCCAGAAGGGGACGAGCATGTTCTGTTTCTGGTTTCTGACTTCAGGCTTCTGGTTCTCATCATCGCTTTGCTTTCTTGATCAGCGAGACGAGGATCGCGGTCAACTGATTGGTTTCGTCTTTCGAGTCCGTCAGTCTCTTCGGTGGAATGACGCTGGAATGTTCGAGCAACTCGAGCCAGTAAAGCGTCTCCTCGAGCTCCATCAGCCCAGCGTTCATCTTTGCGGCATATTCGGCGGACGAACGACTGCGAATCGCTTCACGATAGTGAGCTACCGAGGTCCCGCTGCGAATCACCTGATCCCCGAGTACGCGTGCGACACCGCGTCTCGCCAACGAGTCGTAGAGCTTGATGATTCGCAGTGCGTAGCTTCGAGTTCGATCCTTCAGATCCTGCATACCGGCCTCCTCTGGTTTCTGGTTTCTGGTTTCTGGTTTTCAAGGTGACAGCATGATCGAAAAACTCATACGGTTGTGCGCCACCAACAAGTTCATGACCCTCACGATCATGGCGGCGCTTGTCCTCGCCGGTCTGTGGTCGATGAACCGGATTGCGGTCGATGCCCTGCCCGACCTCTCGGATACGCAGGTCATCATCTATTCGAAGTGGGACCGCAGCCCGGACATCATCGAGGACCAGGTCACTTACCCGATCGTCACCTCGCTCCTCGGCGCTCCGAAGGTCAAGGACATCCGCGGCTTTTCCGACTTCGGCTACTCGTACGTCTACGTCATCTTCGAAGAAGGGACGGACCTCTACTGGGCGCGGTCGCGGGTTCTCGAATACCTCTCGAAGGTGCAGTCACAGCTCCCGCAAGGCGTTAAGACCGAGCTTGGCCCGGACGCGACCGGCGTTGGGTGGGTCTTTCAGTACGCGCTGGTCGATAAGACCGGCAAGCACTCGCTTGCCGACCTTCGGTCGCTGCAGGACTGGACGGTCCGATACCACCTGCAATCGGTGGCGGGCGTCGCTGAAGTCGCGTCGCTCGGCGGATTCGTGCGCCAGTACCAGATCACCGTCGATCCGAACAAGCTGGCTGCGTATCGGATCCCGCTCATGGACGTGATGGAGGCGGTGCGCGGCTCCAACAACGAAGTCGGCGCGCGTCTCGTCGAGTGGAGCGGTGCGGAGTACATGGTTCGGGCGCGGGGCTACGTCAAGAATATCGGCGATCTCGAGAAGATCGTAGTGAAGACCAACGAACGCGGCACGCCGGTGCTCTTGCGTGACGTCGCGAACATCGATCTTGGACCGGAGTTGCGCCGCGGTGTCGCGGAACTGGACGGCGAGGGTGAGGCCGCGGCCGGCGTGGTCATCATGCGGCAGAGCGAAAACGCGCTGGACGTGATCAATCGCGTGAAAGCTCGCCTTGCCGAGGTTGAGAAGACCCTGCCCGAGGGCGTGAAGATCGTCACCACCTACGACCGCTCCGATCTGATCGAGCGATCGATCCACACGCTCAAGCACGAGCTCCTCATCGAGATGATCATCGTGTCGCTGATCATCCTGATCTTCCTCTGGCACATCCCGAGCGCTGCCATCCCGATCTTCACGCTGCCCGCGGCAATTATCCTGGCTTTTATCCCCATGAAGATCCTCGGCATCAACGCGAACATCATGTCGCTCGGTGGTATCGCCATCGCCATCGGTGCGCTTGTCGATGCTGCGGTGGTCGTGGTCGAGAACGCGCACAAGAAGCTCGAGGTGTGGGAGGCCGAGGGAAAGAAGGGCGACTACAAGGAAGTGCTCATCAAGGCCATTCAGGAAGTCGGACGACCGAGCTTCTTCTCACTGATGGTCATCGCCCTTTCGTTCATGCCCATCTTCGCCCTCGAGGCCCAGGAAGGGCGCCTCTTCAAGCCGCTCGCGTTCACGAAGAACTTCGCCATGGCCATCGCCGCAATTCTCGCGGTGACACTCGATCCAGCTTTGCGGCTCCTGTTTACGCGAATGAAACCGATCTTTGAAAACCAGAAACCAGAAAGACGAAACCAGAAACCAGAAACCAGAAACCAGAAAGAGGCTTCTTCCGGCTTCACGTTTCGCGTCTCCCGCTTCTCTTCTGGTCTCAGGTTTCTGGTTTCTAGTTTCTGGTTTCTGGTTTCTGGTTTTGTCAACGCCGTGTTTGTCGGCAAGATGTATCCGGAAGAGAAGCATCCGATCTCGAGAATTCTCTTCAAGCTCTACACACGGCCGGCGAAGTTCGTCCTCAAGCATCCGCGACTGGTGATCGGCACGGCGCTCCTCATCGTGTTGTTCACGATTCCCGTCTACCTGAAACTCGGTCACGAGTTCATGCCACCGCTGAATGAGGGCTCGATTCTCTACATGCCAACGACGCTTCCCGGCATTTCGGTGGCCGAGGCCGAGGCGCTCTTGCAGCGGCAGGATCAGTTGCTGAAAGCCTTCCCCGAGGTCGAGCGCGTGTTTGGCAAAGCCGGACGGGCGGAGACATCGACGGATCCGGCGCCGTTCGCGATGATGGAGACCGTCGTCGTTCTCAAGCCAACCTCGGAGTGGCGTACCCGGCCGCGGTGGTATTCGAACTGGCCAGGCTTCATCAAACCGGTCTTCCGGCCGCTGTGGCCGGAGACGATCTCATGGGAAGAGCTCGTGAACGAGATGAACACGAGGCTCACGCTGCCCGGGCAGACGAATGCCTGGACGATGCCGATCAAGAACCGCATCGACATGCTCACCACCGGAATTCGCACGCCGGTGGGGATCAAGATCTTCGGTGCGGACCTTGCGGAGATCGAGAAGATCGGACAGCAGCTCGAGGGCATCTTGCAGAACGTGCCCGGAACGCGAAGCGTTTATGGCGAGCGCGTCGCCGGCGGGTACTTCGTCGACTTTGACCTCAATCGAGAAGCCATCGCGCGTTACGGCCTTCGCATCGGCGATGTCCAGAACGTGATCATGACGGCCATCGGCGGCGAGAACGTCTCGACGACGATCGAAGGGCGCGAGCGCTACCCGATCAACATCCGTTACCCGCGCGAGCTGCGCGACGATGTCTCCAAGCTCGCCCGAGTTCTCGTCCCCGTGCCGAGCGCCCCAGGCGCGATGGGCGGCGGCGCGCAGATTCCGCTCGGCCAGCTCGCGACGATCAAGCTCGCCGAAGGCCCGTCGATGATCCGCGACGAGAACGGGCGTCTCTCCGGCTATGTGTACATCGACGTCGACACCGAGAAGCGCGACATCGGCGGCTACGTCGAAGAGGCGAAGAAGGCCGTCGACGCCGAGATGAAACTCAAGCCCGGATACCTGCTCGCGTGGAGCGGCCAATATGAGGCCATGACCCGCGTGAAGGAGAAGATGAAGGTTGTTCTCCCGCTGACGCTGTTCGTCGTTTTCATGCTCATCTACCTGAACACGAAGTCGTTTCCGAAGACGGCGATCGTGCTCATGGCCGTGCCGTTCTCCGCCGTTGGCGCAATCTGGTTCCTTTACGTGCTCGGCTACAACATGTCCATCGGAGTCTGGGTCGGGCTCATCGCGCTCCTTGGACTCGATGCCGAGACCGGGATCTTCATGCTTCTCTATCTCGATCTCTCGCACGACGAACGCGTGGCCGCGGGGACGCTGAAGACACGCGACGATCTGAACGAGGCCATCCTCCACGGTGCCGTGCAACGCGTCCGCCCGAAGGTCATGACCGTCGCCTGCGCTTTCTTCGGTCTCGTGCCGATCATGTGGTCGACCGGATCGGGAGCCGACGTCATGAAGCGAATCGCCGCCCCGATGATCGGAGGACTGTTCACCTCATTCCTGATGGAGCTGCTCGTCTATCCGGCGATCTATCTGTTGTGGCGCGAACGCGATCTACCGGACCCCACCCGTGCGGATGACGACCCCACGGAGCATCACTGGTGGCAGCGGCACGCAGCCGTGAGCGGTGCCGCCGGTGTTCTGGTGGCGCTCGGAATCGCCGGGTACATGTTCTTCCCGCGAGCCGAGGCGAAGCCGCTTTTCCCGGCATACGAGTCGGTGCGGCAGTCACTGCTGGTCGGATCGCTCGAACGCGTGAAGTCGAGCGCCGCATCCCTGGCGACCGACGCCCGAGCGTCGGAGCACCTCGAGATCGCTGCAAGCGCAGGCGTGCTCGCGAGGAGCAAGGACGTCGAAAGCGCACGCCGCAGCTTCGCCGCGCTGTCGGACGCAATGATCGCGTATCGCACCGCCGCCAACGTACAACCGAGGCCCGTGGTCGTCTACTGCTCGATGGCGAAGCACTCGTGGCTTCAGCCGAAGGGCGCGATCAGCAATCCCTATTACACCGATCCGGTGATGAGGTCGTGCGGCGAGATCAAGTGACGATCAGTGCGGCTGTGGCGAAGGTGGTTGCGGCGGCGGCGCCTGCTGGAGCTGCTTGTTCATCGTGTTGATCTCGCCCGGAAGCTGATTGAGCCGCTGGTTGACTCGATCCTCTGAAACGTCTCCGCCATACGGCTCGTCCGACTCCGCGGCCATGCGGCGCATCTCCTGCTTGGCCTCGTTCAGCTTCTTCTCGACCGCTGCGCGATCGATAGCGGGCGTAGCGGGCTGGTTCGGCGCCGCTGTGCTGGCGGGGACGTCCTTGCCGCCGCCCCCGAAATTCGTTTGCAAGATGGTGGGACGGGTATGGCGAACCATGGAGTCGTCGACGACCCAGTTGCTCTTTCCGTTACCCGCCTTCTGCCGGAGGGCCAGCGAGCGCTTGGCCGCGCGCACGAGGCGGGAATCCTCCGCACGCTCTGAGGAATCATGGAGCAGCGCCGGAGAGGTCTCCTGCGATCCGCTCTGTTGAGCCACGCCCGGAAGAGCCAGGGCGAGGGCGATCACAGCAACCGTCATCGTTCGCATGGTGTTACCTCGCAGTCGGAAGTGCTAAATAGTTACAAACTGGCAACCAGGGTTCCGCGCCCGTTCATTCCAGCGGGCAATCCTACGCCATCATCGTCCATTCTGCGATTCCGCGGTGTGATGAAGGTCCGTTGAACGACGGAAATGCCGGCGGCCGGACGAGAAACCGAAGCGGTGCGACGCATGGCCTTGGGCGCGCATTACTGCTCCTCCCAACGCCGCCGCAGCGAATCGTAGGTCATGACGCGGATGTGCCCGCTGTCGCCTGACGAGCGCACCATCATGGCCGCGGTCCCGTTCGTCAGATAGATGGAGCCGGGCGTCCCCGACCCGACCGCCGAGAACGAGCAAAGCGTGGAACGGTTGAAATTGACTGCCAAGGCGCCGGGGTCGATCGGGCCGCCGGTATCGGGATCGGCGACTCCCGCGGTGGGATAGCCGACCTGGCCGATCGAGCCGGCCGTGAAGATCGGATAGGGTCCTTCGACGAGTGGATCGACTCCGCTGTTGATCTCGTCGTTCAGCACGCCGTTGCGGTTGCTGTCGTCGTAGATCGCGTAGTACCAGACGCCGTCGCGAAGCGTGAACTTTACGGCCCGGCTCGCCTCCAGCGCCACCGCATTGGCACGAGTCATGACCATGATGTTTCGGACGTGGCAAGCCGCTCCCTTCAGGCCTGCGCGCATCAGCAGGTTCATCAGGATCGACGTGCCGATCG
>DASQGS010000302.1:0-16259 GCA_035632455.1 Thermoanaerobaculia bacterium
CGGACCCCCAGGGCGGCGGTCAGCTTTGATACCTTTCCCGCAGAACCTGGGCGTGATGGCGCTCGTGGCCGGCGAGAATCCAGGCCATGCCACGTGGCGTCGCGGGCACATCGTTGACGGTGCCGCGCCGGAGCCAGGCTAGGTCGGAAAGCGCGCGGAGCATCAACACGTTCGCCCGGCGCAGGAGGCCGAGCTCTTCAATGAGGGCGGGATACTCGTCGTGATCCCTCTCCGAGTGTTTGGCCCACGAGTTTTCATCGAAGCTCAGCAGGGACCGCTTCTCGCCACGGGCGATGCTGAGGGCCCGGTAGCCGAACGCGCGCTCCCCGTCCGCAACGTGGCGCACGACCTGGCTCACGGTCCATTTTCCCTCGGCGTAACGATAGTCCGCGCGGCCGGACAGGCTCCGCAGGAGCGCCTGCGTTTCTTCGATCTGCGAGGCCAGAGTCTCCACGATGTCTCCATCGGGGACGAGCCTGATGTAGCGGATGTGGTACGGCGCATGTTCATCGGCGGCAGGACGCTCCAGCCGCGGTGTATCGGTGTTGGTGGTCATGATCCTGAGGTTAGCACGACTCTTGACTGCGCCGGCAAGACCGCCATGGACTGCGGGCAAAGCCGCCGCTTTTCGTGGCAGCGGCAAAGGCCTGCCCGTTGCGCGGTTCGCGGAGTTTGGCGCGAGTGGCTCTTCGCTGCGCCCGTGGTCATCGAAAGCGGCGGCCTTGCCGCCGCAGTCCATACGCGGCGAGTCCATAGTAATCTTCCGCGGCATGAACGACTGGAGCGACAACCTCATCACTGACCACAACGGAATCGCCGATCTGATCCGGCAGACGAAGACGATCGCCGTGCTCGGAATCAAGCCGGAATCACACAGCAACCAGGCCGCGCATTACGTGCCCGCGCACATGGCCGCCGCGGGCTACGAAGTGATCCCGGTGCCGGTTTACTACCCCGACGTGACGGAGATCCTTGGGGCGCCCGTGTTCCGCACGCTGGCCGCCATCGGCCGTCCGATCGACATGGTGAACGTCTTCCGCCGGCCGGAGGACATCCCGCAGCACGTCGACGACATCCTCGCGGCGAAGCCGAAGTTCGTCTGGTTTCAGCTCGGAATCCGGAACGATGACGCTGCCCGCCGGCTGGCCGAGGCGGGGATCAAGGTCGTACAAGACCGGTGCCTGATGGTGGAAGAGGGACGGGTGTAGCTACCACGGAATAACATTCCGAACCCGGAGCCTTCTCAATGGGAAATCAAGAATATCGAGGGTCCCTATGAAGCGTCTGTTGGTCGTCGCCGTCCTCATTCTCGTTCCGTTCGCGCTCCTTGCGGACGGCTCAATGCACCGGTACATCGTGGCCACGAAGGGCCCGGCGGCGATGGGCCGGGGCCCGGCGCTGCGCAATGTCGTGGACGCGCCGGAGAGCCGCAACGTCATGGAGTTCCAGGTCGTCGACGCCTTCGCGGTCGATCTGACCGAGGACGAAGCGGCTGCGGTCGCGAAGCAGCCGGGCGTGCGGTACGTCTCGATCGAGAAGGAGAGGCACACCTTCGGCATGCGCGTTCGCGCGCTCGCAGGCGCGCCGCGGCTGACCGATGCCAACGACATTCGCAACCTGAACGGCCAGACCGTTCCGTACGGTCTGAACCTGATCCACGCTCCGAGCGTTTGGCCTGCCGGACGCGGCGCGAACATCAACGTCGCAGTGATGGATACGGGCATCGATACCGGGCATCCCGATCTCCCGACCGGGTATGCGGGTGGCTTCAACTTCTATTCGGCCACCGATCCTCCGATCGATGACGTCGACCATGGCACGCATGTCTCCGGGACGGTCGCGGCCGCGGACAACAACATCGGCGTTGTCGGCGTCGCACCGGCGGTCAAAATCTGGGCCGTCAAGGTGCTTCACCTCGTGAACGGCACGGGATCGGGCTCGAGCGTCAGCATCGTCGCGGGCATCAACTTCGTCGTGGCCAAGAAGGCTGAGGTGGGCGGAAACTGGATCATGACGCTCTCACTTGGAAGTGCTGCACCTGATCCGACCGAGCAGGCTGCCTTTCAGAAGGCGATCGATGCCGGTATCCTCGTGATCGCGTCCGCGGGAAATCACGATCCGGCGAATCCGGGCGATCCCCAGGCCCCGAACGCCGTAAGCTTCCCGGCTGCCTACCCGGGCGTGATGGCGGTGGCCGCAGTCGATTCCACGTCCACGCTCGCCGCGTTCTCCAATCAGGGCCCCGAGGTCGCGATCTCCGGTCCTGGAGTCAACGTTCTCTCGACCGTTCCGCGCGGCACCGGCTTCCTGAATTACGTTTCGGATGGAACCAGTTTTCTCAACTCTCTCGCCATGGACGGGTCGCCGAAGGGATCGGTGACCGGCCATTTCGTCGATTGCAAGCAAGGGCACATCGGCGAGTTTCCAGCAGAAGTCAGCGGCAAGATCGCCCTGATTCAGCGGGGCGACATCACGTTCAACGCGAAGGCCACGAACGCCCAGACGGCGGGAGCAACGGCGGTGGTGATCTACAACAATCTCGCCGCCGCTGACCACCCCGGCCCGACGGACTTGATCTCGGGCACGTTGCTCTCCGCGACGGTCACGACGTTCAGCGGACCGCTCACGACCGGGATTTCCGCGAACGACGGGCAGAAGCTGCTGGCGAATCCGACTGACACAGTGACGGTGAACGCCACCGCCGACGACTACGACTACTTCAGCGGCACGTCGATGGCCACGCCGCACGTCGCCGCTGCCGCCGCGCTGGTCTGGTCGCTCGCGCCGCAGTTGACCGCGAGCCAGGTCAAGCAGGCGTTGATCCAGACGGCCGTCGATCTCGGTACGCCGGGTCCGGACACTTCCTACGGCGCCGGCCTCGTGGATGCCCTCGCCGCCGCGAAGCTGGCTGCACCGGGAGCATTCACAACCGGACCGCCGAGCGGAAGGCGCATCCTCAAGCGTCCATGATGACGCCGCGGTTTTGACGCCGTAGTCGCGTAGGGCACGCTGGAGTTGGGACATTTTGACCTTCGGTTGATCGAGCCAACGAAAAGCCCTCGCCCAGCGGGAGAGGGCGGCGCGAAGCGCGGATGAGGGGAGCGCACAGCGCGCCGTCAAAGCGATGACGATCTCGCGTCACACGCGCCACCGGCAATCTGTCGCCCGCTTTGCGGGCTTGACGGGGTGTTGCCGTGTCACCGCCAACCCCCGGCTGAAGCCGGGGGCTACATTCTTGCGCCGCCTTCGGCGGCTAGTCCGGGAGGGACGATTGAATCGATCCTTTGGCGATCGTGTACGATTCGTCTGCACGCGCGGCTGCGATCCCGTTGGACGCGGCCGTCGGGCGTGCTCTTGAAGATGTGAACTCTCAATCACCGAGGTTATCCATGAAGCGGTTGTCCGCGGTCGTCATTCTTCTCCTTCTGACGTTCGGTACTCTCTCGGCCCAGGCAGGGCGTTACCTGGTTGCGACTCGCCGGCCGGCGCGAGAGGCACGGCTGGCCGTCGTTCGCGACGCCCAGGAATCCATCGATCACGGCGTCCGCCAGTTCGCGGTCGTCGAAGGCTTCGCGGCCGATCTGACGGACGACGAGGTTGCCGAGCTCCGGAAGTCGCCGGAAGTCCGCTACGTCAGCCCTGTGGTCGAGCGGCACATCCTCGAGGTCGCGCCCGCGCCGCCGTTCCGATCCGCGCCGAACAGTCTCGCCACCTCGCAGACGGTTCCGTACGGCATCGACATGATCCACGCCCGCCAAGTCTGGCCGGCGACGAAGGGCCGCGGCACGGTGAACGTGGCCATCATCGACACGGGAATCGACTATCACCATCCCGATCTCGCGGACAACTATCAGGGTGGCTGGAACGTGATCGCGAAGAACGCCGATCCGTTCGACGACAACCATCACGGCACGCACGTGGCCGGAATCCTCGCCGCGGAGGACAACAACATCGGCGTCGTCGGAGTAGCCCCCGAGGCGAAGATCTGGGCCGTGAAGGTCCTCAGTAACCAGGGCACAGGACTCGATGAGGACGTGGTCGCCGGAATCGAATGGGTGATTCAGCAGAAGCAGGCCATCGGCGGCAATTGGATCATCAGCATGTCGATCGGCTCTCCGACCGGCTCGGACCTGGAGCAGGAAGTGATCCAGCGCGCGGTTGACGCCGGCATTCTCGTGATCGCGGCCGCCGGCAACGCTGCCATCGAGGCCCTCGATTATCCGGCCGCGTATCCCGGCGTCCTGTCGGTCGGCGCCGTCGACGCCAAGTCGACGATCGCGCCGTTTTCGAGCTACGGCCAAACGCTCGGAATCGCCGCCCCCGGAGTCGACATCCTGTCGACGTATCCGGTGAACAGCGTCTCAACCGCCGACGTCCAGGTTGGCCCCGGCGGCGACATCTTCCGCGGAGCGGCAATCACCGGCACCCCGCGAACCGATGTGACCGGAGATTTCATCTTCTGCGGCACGGGGCGGGTCATCGATTTTCAATCGCCGCGGCGGGAGCCTGGGAGCTTCTCCGTAGCCGGAAAGATCGCGCTGATCAAACGGGGCGACCTCACCTTCAACCAGAAGGTGCGCAATGCGAAAGCGGCCGGCGCATCCGCGGTTATCATCTACAACAAAGACAGCAGTGAGATCAACGGATGGACGCTGATCCAGCGGGATTGCCAGGGTGCGATCTGCGTGGACGATCCGGGCGATGTCGCGTTCGATTGGCCCCTGACCATCGCGCTCTCGAATGCCGACGGCGAAGCGCTTCGAGTGCGCGCCGGCCAGAAGCCGATCATCGAGAGCTTCCGCTTCGACAGCTACGGCATCCTCAGCGGGACCTCGATGTCCACGCCTCACGTGTCGGGCACGGCGGCCCTCCTGTGGGCGCTCGCTCCGGACGCGACGGCCTTGCAGATCCAGAATGCGATTCTCTCGACCGCTCAGGACCTCGGTGCGAGCGGCTATGACAAGTTCTATGGTTACGGCCTTCTCAATGCCTATGCCGCAGCCCGCTACATCGCCCCGGCGAGATTCAGCAGCTCGGTTGCCCAGCCGGTGCGTTAGCGGTCCCTCGCAGCAGGGCTGTGCTCCCCTCTCCCCGCCCATGTCGTAGCGCCAGAAGCGCAGATCGACATTCGGGGAGAGGGCAGGGTGAGGGGCAACGTAGCGCGCAAAATGTGGGTTTGCTAACGCCGCGATTTGTGTCGCTGGTGGTGCCCCTCACCCCGGCCCTCCCCCGGCCCTCTCCCCGAATGTTGTGCTGCGCTCTTGGGTAACGCTCTGGCGGGGAGAGGGGGAATCCCAGGGGGAATCCCCCACCTCCCTCGGATAGAATACGTCCCTCGATCGCGCGGCAGCTCGCGCACAAAATCCAGACTAACGGAGAGAGACCTCATGCGTATCGGCGTTCCGACCGAGATCAAAGACAATGAATATCGAGTGGGGCTGGTTCCTTCGGGCGCCCGCGACCTCACCTCAGACGGCCATCAGGTTCTCGTGCAGAAGGGCGCGGGACTGGGCAGCGGCTTTTCGGATGACGAGTACCTCGCAGCCGGCGGAAAGATCCTTCCCGATGCCGACGCGGTCTTCGCCGAGGCCGAGATGATCGTGAAAGTGAAGGAACCGGTCGAGCCCGACCTCAAGCGCCTCAAGGATGGCCAGCTTCTATTCACATATCTCCACCTTGCGCCGGTTCCGGACCTCACGGCGGCGCTCATGAAGAAGAAGATCACCGGCATCGCGTACGAGACCATCACCGGACGCGGCGGGTCGCTGCCGCTGCTGACGCCGATGTCCGAGGTGGCCGGCCGCATGTCGGTCCACGTCGGCGCGTACTACCTGCAAAAGCCGAACGGCGGCCGCGGGATTCTCCTCGGCGGCGTGCCTGGCGTACTTCCAGGCGACGTGGTGATCATCGGCGGAGGCGTGGTCGGGATCAACGCCGCGAAGATGGCCACCGGCCTCGGCGCGCGCGTGACCATCCTCGACACGAATCTCGATCGCCTGCGCTATCTCGACGACATCTTCCGAGGAAGCGTTCTGACGCTCGCCTCGAACAAGGCTCACCTGACCCAGGCCTGCCGCAGGGCCGACCTGCTGATCGGCGGCGTGCTCATCCCAGGAGCCTCGGCGCCGAAGCTCGTCACACGCGACATGATCCGCGAGATGAAGAAAGGATCCGTGATCGTCGACGTGGCCATCGACCAGGGCGGTTGCGTCGAGACCGCGCACCCGACCACGCACTCGAATCCCGTCTACGACGTCGACGGCGTGACCCACTACTGTGTGGCCAACATGCCCGGAGCCATGCCTCGAACATCGACGATCGCCCTGACGAACGCCACGCTTCCGTACACGCGGGCGCTCGCGAACCTCGGTTTCCTCAAGGCCGTCTCCGAGATGGGCGGCCTCCTCGAAGGCGTCAACGTCTACGACGGACACATCACCTACAAGGCGGTCGCGGAGTCGCAGGGGAGGCCATACACGGATTTGAAATCGCTCCTGCCGGCGTAGCGTAGTGGCCAAGCTCTTGAATCTCGGCCACTACGAGAGCCGCGCTCATATATTCGTGCTCGCCGGAATCCTCGACGGCAGAAGATAGGGATACCGCAGGGCGCGTCTGGCGTTCTGGTCCTGGATCAGTCCTTCGATTCGTTCGAGATCCTGCTGGAAGGCGATCAACGGAGCCCGTACGCGGCTGTCATCGAATTGACAGACCGGGTAAAGCCCGAGCTTCGTGAAGTACACGCCACCGACCGTGTATCCGAGGGCCTGCTGGAGAAGGGCCATGTTGAGCGGTGCCAGGTATCCCAGCCAATCGAGGCGCGTAGCTCCCTTTGTGGTCTTAGGCGCCTCCTTGTAGAGCGCTCCCGGCCATCCGGGCGAGTAGATCTCGTAGTCCTCCAATGGGAAATTGGTCAGAGCATGATGAGCGCTGGCCGTGTAGATGACGGCAGTCACGCAGTCGATCAGATAGCTCACAGTGGCGATCCGCCCGCCGACACCGTCCTCACCGACTCCCTTGATCCTCCCGCCATCCTGCGAGCTGACCTCACGCACCCAGTTCTGCAGCTCATAATCGCCGGTCACGTCGCTGTCCGATGTGTAATAGATCCTCACATAGTCGGCGGCCCAACGATTGATAGCGTTCCAGATCAGCATAGAGTCATCGCGATAGGGATAGTTCGGCATCACCCTCGGGTCATCGACTCCCCGGCTTCGCAGTTCATTGGGGACCATGTTCTCCGTGAAATTGACGTCGTGTACGGCATTTGCCGCGATTCCGAGCGTGGAAGGGACGGTTCCCGAGAAGATCATCTCGGTGATGTTGAAGTACGAGCCCTCCTGGTTGATGGACTTCACCGCCGTACCGTTGGTAAAAAGAGTGCCCTCGAAATTCGGCGTGAAAAGGATGTAAAGCGGGTGCTTCTGCGGCAACTGTCGGTATGTCGCCAGAATGAAGGCCTCCGTCAGAACGTGTGCAAGGCCAAGGTGACGGTAGTACTCGCTGTCGTTGCAGTCGGCGTTCTGCACGATGCTCTTGGCGATCTCCCAATTCCATTTACAATCGGGAGTGATGATCGGATTTGCCGGCCCGGGCTTCTGATTGGCTTGAATAGCCACGGCCTTGATGATCCTGCGGTCGTCCTTGGACAGCGCGAACATCGCCAGCGGGGCATTGATGTACTTCTGCCCGGCAAAAGTCGGAAAATCCCCGGCGATCGAGTTACCCAGGCTCTCTTCGTAGTCGCAGATGTAGAGACGGCCATCCCTGCCCGCGGCCTGGAGGCTGTCGCCTTCGCCCATGGTCTGTACGTACTGCTCACTGGTCACCGGGAACTTCTTCGACCACGCATCCGTCCATTCCACTCTTTGGATCACGACCGGATTCTGGCCGCCGATGCGCTGCAGCGCGAACATCTCGTCGTCGCGGAATGTCAGCGCGAATTGCGGCAATGGGATTTTCTGGAAGAGCTCATTGTAGGCTTTGATGCTCAAAGGACGCCGATTGAGCGCAGGAAGCTCCAGGATCTTTTCGAAGATGCTGGTGAGGTCATTTGTGATGTTATCGAACAATTCCCGAGTAAAGGCCTCCGGCGAGCATCGCGGGCAGGGACATAGCGAGAACCCGCTTGCCGGCGCGGTTTCCGTCACAGGGGCATTGGATGCTGCGGACTGCCCGCTCGCGGCGTCGCCTCCATCAACTCTGAACTGGGCGATGGTCCTCCTTCCCCAGTTCATGGTGCCGAAAAGATTGGTGCGCAAGTTGGCCAGATCCTCCTGCGCGCGCTCAACCTGGCGTGGCGACAAATCTCCCGACACCACTTCGGCGAGGCATGGCTCGTCCACCGTCCCGGCGTTCGGGTCATCCTTGGCGCGCGCGGACCTTGACGCGGTCACGGCCTGATCGTCCGCACCGCCGCTGGGCTTCGGCTTTTTCGCAGCCAGTTCAAGCACAAGGGCCATGTTGTCGAGAACGGTCAAGGCGTGTTGCACGACCAGCACGATCCAGCAGAGCGATGGCAGTTGACTGAAAGGAAGGCTTTCCAGCACGGCGACCCCCTCGCCCTGGATTCCCACTTTCTCCCCGTCGCGCTCAACGACGTGAAACGTTCGCATGAGCGAGTAGTTGTACTGGTACTTCGGCTGGGTACGGGCCAACTGTGCGGCGCGGCTGTCCTGCTGAGCTGCCGTGTCGTACTGCGGCAGCGACGGCTCGACGCCGAGGCATGGCACGCAGCCCAACGGATTGACCTCGAGCGCGCGCTTGACCGGATCGACGCAATTGTCGACATACGGGTCGATGATGCAGTCCTGGATGGGGTCGACGCAATTGTCCTGGACCGCATCCTCGCAGGATTGCAATGGACCGAGGCACATGAACAACTCGCTGACGATTTCTCTGAGCATGACCATACGACCCCCTATCCTTCGCGGCGCCGGGCCCAGCGGCCCCGCACCGTCGGCGACGACGACGCGTCGCTACTGGTTAGTACGTCGTCCCTACTCGGTCGCAGTCAGCTCGCGGAACAACGCCGGGTAGCCGTGCGCGACGCGCGCGCGTGCGGCATATTCCGGAATCTGCGACAGCGTCTTGTGCAGTTTCTTCAATCGGAAAACGGGCACCGAGGGATAGAGATGATGCTCGATGTGATACGCCATGTTGTGAGGCGCGAATAAGAACTTCCCGATCGGGCCGCCGACCGTTGTGCGAGTCGTGGCCAGCGTGTCCGGCATTTCGCGCGTGTATCGATCCTCGGGATGGCCGATCGCGGAGTGCTCGGCCGCCGTCCGGACGCGGAAACACATAAGGGCGACCGAGAACAGCGGGAAGAGCCACAGAAGAGCGTACGTCCAGAGGAATCCCGTCCGCCAGGCGACGAACGCGATCAGGCCGTGATAGGCAAGCACCGCTGCGATCTGGAAGAGCACGCCGGTCGGAACCTCCCACACGTAGCGCACCAGGTGCAACGCCTGCACCCCCTTGAACATCAGTGAGTCGCGGACCAGCAGAAAATAGAACTTGATCCTCCGCATCGGATACGTCCACTCGTCAGGATAGAGGTCCAGCGCGGCGCGCTCGGGATCCTTGCTGGTCTCGAGCCAGCGGTGATGGCGCAGATGATTCGTGCGGTAGCCCTGAACCGAATAGGTCAGCGGATAGGCGGCGAAGAGGTTGCCGAGCAGATCGTTCCAGAAGCGCGACGACGCGACGGCGAAGTGCACGCTCTCGTGAGCCATGATTCCCAGGGCGTGCTGGCGCGTGCCGATAAGGAAGATCGCGAACGGATAGAGCCACCATTTGCCGAAGTGGACGCACACCCACACGGCGAGAGCGATGATCGCCCACTCCTCTGCCACGCCCAGTAGCCAGCGCGCGGGATTGTGCTTCGCGAACTTGCGGTACGTCTCCGGATCGAGCAGATGCCGCTCGATGTAGTTTTCGCTGACGATCTCCTTCGTCCCGACGCTCATGACTCTTCCTTCAGTTCCACGGCAACCGTTCGCCGCGCGATCAACGACGACACGCGCCCTCGGAGAAATCCCCATTGCGAGGCCACGAGATGCCGCACCTGCGCGAGCTTCCCTTCGTCCTCACCCGCCGTATCGAGGCGGCCCGACAGGTACCACTCGCGAGCCCGCGTACGCTGGAGCTTTCCGCTCGAGGTCCGCGGAAGGGAGGCCCGCTCGAGCAGCAGGACGTCGCTGACCTTCAGACCGAGGGCGTCGAGCACGCGCACCTTCACCGCCGCGGCGATCCGTTCCCGTGGCGCGCCGCGCGCCTTCGATTCGGCGCAGATCACGACGCGCTCGGCGGTGGAGCCGTCCGCGTTGACCGAGGTCACACCGAATGCCACAAGGCGACCGATGCGGATTCCCGGCACTTCCGAGGCCACCAGCTCGATGTCGGCCGGGTGATAGTTTCGGCCGGCCATGATGATCAGTTCCTTGTTGCGGCCGCAGACGTGCAACTCGCCGTCCAGAAGGAACCCTTGATCGCCGGTGAGCATCCATCCATCGCGCGTGATCGCGCCGGTGGCGCTGCTGTCCATCCAGTACTCCTTCATCACGGACGGCCCGCGGAGTGCGATCTCACCGGCGCAGCGCTCCGGGAGGGCCTCGCCTTCCGGATCGAGAATCGCGATCTCGTGGCCCGCGAACGGACGTCCGCAGTTCGCGACCGTGATCGTCGCCGCGCCCTCGCCCGGGCTGGCGGCAACGCGCTCCGCCGACAGCAGATGGAAGTCGATCTCCTCGTATCGCGGCTCCTCGGCGATCGGAGAGAACGACACCGCGAGCGTGTTCTCGGCCAGCCCGTAAGCGAGAACGAGCGCGCTGCGGCGGAATCCGGCGGGCGCGAACCTCTCCGCGAAGGCATCGAGCGTCGTCCGTTGAATCGGCTCCGCGCCGCATCCCGCCACGCGCCACGCCGACAAATCCAGCGACGCCAGGTCCTTCTCACGCACTCGCGTCGTGCAAAGGCCATAACCGAAATTCGGCGAGAAGGCCACCGTCGCGCGATGCCGCGTCATCCGCCGCAGCCACTCGACGGGATGCTTGAGAAACGCGATCTGCGGCAGGAAGACCGTCGCCGCGCCCATGTAGATCGGCGTGATCACGAACCCGATCAGCCCCATGTCGTGGAACAGCGGGAGCCAGTTGCAGCCGACGTCGTCGGATGAGAGGCGCAGGCCGTCGCGAATGCAATTCACGTTCGCGCTCAGATTGCCGTAGGTCAAGGTCACGCCTTTGGGCCGGGCCGTGCTGCCGGACGTGAATTGCAGAAACGCGACGTCATCAGGCCCGACTCGCTCCGGCGCGATCGTGCGATCGTCGATCTCCAGCCGCGGGACGGTGACGATGCTGCGCAGGGTGGCATCGACGAGAGAGCCGAGGATTGTCTTGATCGCCGGAGCGGTGACCATCAGAGACGCCCCGGAGCGCCGGAGGATGTGGCGAGAGTGATCGAGATAGTGGCCGATCTGGCCGGCGCGGAGAGGCGGATACATCGGGACCGGCACGAGGCCCGCGTGCATGCATCCGAGGAAGCATGAGATGAACTCGATCGTATCGGGAAGGGCGAGAGCCACGCGATCGCCGCGGCGCAGACCGCGCCGCCGCAGCGCCGCGCCGGTGCGCGCCGCCCGATGCGCGAGGTCAACGAAGCTCACGAAGGTCTCGCCCTCCTCGCCGGCGAGCGTGAAGCCTCGCTCGGGGAACCGCTCCGCTGCGTCCACGAGCGCCTCGACGACGGTGCGGCGATCGTTCATGCGACCCGCTCCCCTTTCGACAGAAGCTCGTGCACGCAGTGCGTCGCCGCACCAACCGTGCGAAGCATGTGCAACCGCTCCTCCGGAATCAGGACGCCGAACTCATCTTCCATCTCCGACATCAGCCCGGCGAGATCGATCGAATCGAGCTCGAGGTCCTCGACGAAACGGCTCTGCTCCGAGGCGCTCTTCTTGCAGATGCGCTCGATCAGAGCGATGTTCTTGGTCAGCAAGTCGTCGTACGAGATGACAGACATGAAAGCACTCCGGTCATGACGCGGCTGCGAGGAGGTCGCCTCGCGCGACGTCGGCGGCAGCCGCCGGGATAACGACCTGGGCCGTCTCCGCGGCGAACGATGGACTGTGCACAGCCAGAAACTCCTGGATCAGCTTCGACTCCGTGATGAACAGATCCTGGCAGCGCGCCACAGTGCCGGTCGTGGCGTCGGCGAAGGACATTCCCCGGCTGCGCAACGAGTCGAGGTTCGCGGTCTCGAAGCGCCACGGATGGCTGGCGATCTGCAGATTCACCGAGGCGAGCGCAAGCAGCGCGCGCTGCTTGCCGTTGATCGCGCGAAGCGGAATGTCGGCCATGTTCTCGTAATAGAAAGTCGTGCGAGGGCGAAGGCATGCGCCGAGCCAGAGGTCCCACAGCGAGCGCATGTCGGGCAAGGTCTCGAGATCCGAGACGAGGTTCATGATCGAATCAGGCGGCAGGTACCGGTACGCCGCGAGAAACGCGCTCTGGAATGCATCCTGATGGACGAGTTGGACCGGCTGGCGCGGCGCGAGCACGTGCACCTCGGGGTGCCATTCGCGGCAGAGAAGCCGCTCCATCCCCGCCCACAACTGGTACAGGCCGTATTGCTTGCCGCTGTAGTGGCCGTCGCGGCTGTCGCCGATGATGATGGCCGGCCGCAGGATGAGATACGGCACTCCGGAGGCGGCAATGATGGCCTCGGCCTCGCGCTTGGTGCGCGTGTACTCCGTCGGATCCTTTCCCGGCGTCGTGTGCAGCGCCTCGGGGATTGTGCGGAACACGTAGCCGACGCTGAACGCGGTGGAGAGATAGATAAACCGGGCCACGCTCCTGCGGCGCGCGTATTCGACGAGCCTGGAAGTCAGATCGACGTTCGCCTGCTCGAGGGCCTCGGAGTTGAAGTAGTCGAGGCAACCCGCGCAATGGATGATCTCGTCGACGCCGTGCTCATCCATGACCGCATCGAGCTCGTCGAGCCTCTCGCGATCGGGGAATTCGACCAGATGCACTCGCGCGGCCATGGCCTCATCGAAGCACGCGCCCGCCATTCGCACCTCGGCGGCCACCGGCGCGAGGAAGCGGTCGCGATCGACCTTGCGCACCGGTGCGACGATCCGGACGTCTTCGTTCGTGAGAAGCGTCGCTGCGATCAATCCCCCGACATAGCCGGAGCCGCCGGTGAGCAGAACGCCGCGTGCTCTCCGCTCACTCATGTCCTTCAGCAGTGACTGGCCGCGCCGTTGTTCGCCGATCCCGGGCCGCAGCAGGGAACACTCTCGCTGCTACCGGCGCGCGAGAGGCCGAGCACGTGGCGGTCCATCTCCCGGTATGAGGCCATGCTGGCGATGAGGGCGTTCGTCACGGTGGAGTCGAAGCCGACTTTGTCGAGTGTGTCGATGTACTGCTCGAGCGCCTCCACGCGCAGCGATTCGATGTCGTTGCGGATCTCGGTCAGCGAGAGGCTTCCGCAATCGACGTTCAACTCGTCGCAGAGGAAATGACAGCTCGTGCTGATCATGCTGAACAGCTCGGGCATGACCCGGTGGTGGGCCCACACGAGCGAGTCGTGCACGGCGTCGGCATCCACGGCCAGCAGCTTCTTGATGCGGGCGATGCCGATGCCGAGATGCTCGAGCTCGTCGGCCAGGATGTTCGTGGCCACCGAGGCCGTGGTGGAGTCGGTGTCCTCCTGCTTGCCGAGCGTGCGGTACAGCATGATGGCCATGGTCTCGGTCATCAGGTCCTGGGTGATCAGGCAGGCCGCGAGATCGCCCTTGCCGACCGCGGCCGAGAAGTGCTTCCGGATGTTGTTCCACTGGGGCTCGACGATCCGCTTCTGCACCGCGAAGTCGAGCCGGTGGCCGAGCTTGGACAGAAGGAGGATGTGCTTGCACTCTTCCTTGGCCTGATGCACGGTCTCGATCTTCTCCTCGACGGTGGGCATGAGCTGCACCATCTCGGAGTAGTTCTCGATGGCCATGATCTCGCCGGCGATGGCGTTCGAGACGATGTACGACAGAAGGTTGTAATAGCCGCGGTCGCGCTCGGCGGCGGCGGAAGTCTCGGGAAACGCGGCAGGCTCGGGAAGCGTGGCGATGTTCTCCATGCGGCACTCCTCAAACTCGTCGGAACGGCGATGAAACGACCCTGCCGGCGACCGCCGGTCGCGGCGGAGTCTCCGCCGGGCCGGCCGCTCGCGGCGGCCTCTCTTCTCCCATGAAGCTCTAGGCGTTGCCGGTCTTGGCCTGCGGGGACAGAAAGTCGCGCAGACACTCCTTGATCCCGAGGCTGGCTCTCCCCGGCACTTCGTACGAAGTCATGCTCGCGATGAGCTGGTTCGTCACGTCGAGATCGAACCCGGCCTGAAAGAGCATGTCCACGTAATGCTCGAGCGACGCGACCTTGAGCGCGTTCAGATCGATGACGACGTTGCCCTTGTCGACGGTGTCGCAGTCGAGATCCTTGTTGTGGCAGAGGAACTCGCACGACTGGTAGACCATCTCGAACAGGTTCGGCATGACCCGATGATGAGCCCACACGAGCGAGTCGTGCACGGCCTCCGAGTCCTTTTCCATCAGGGCCTTGATGCGCCGGATGCCGATGTCCAGATGATCCAGCTCGTCCTTCAGCAGATTCGCGGCGATGCGGTTGGTCTCGGCGTCGCCGTTCGATGCGCTGGAGAAGAGCTTGTACATGCCGATGGCCAGAGCCTCAACCATCAGATCCTGGATGATCAGGCAGCCGGCCAGGTTCTTCTTGCGCGCGGCGTCGTGGAAGTGCTGGCGGACGTTTGCCCACTGTGGCTCGACCATCGTGTCGTCGATGGCGAAGCCGAGGTGCTCGGCCAGCTTCTCCAGCAGGAGGATGTGCTTGCACTCCTCGCCGGCCTGATGCACGGTCTCGATCTTGGTGTCGGCGTCCGGCATGAGCTGGACCATCTCCGAGTAGTTGTCGACGGCCATGATCTCGCCGCGCCTGGCGTTGGAAACGACGAAGGAGAGCAGCTTCATGTAGCCCTCGTTCCGCGGCGGGGCGTAGGCGGGGGTAGTGGACATGCTGACAGCTTCGCTGGCATGCTCTGACATAAGCCACTTCTCCTTATTGACGGTTTTATCTATGATAGGTCTCACATATCGATGTGTCAATGGAGATGGGGAAGTAGGCAATAATGTCATCTATCTAAGGAGGCAGCCATGGCCCTGGACCCGCTTCACTCGGATGATGTCGACGATCAGCGCATCGTGAGCGGGCGGTCGCGGCGCACTGGCGAGGCCGTGAGCAACCTCTGTTCGGCCTGGCTGCGCGCCGGAGCGGACATGCTGGTGGGGTCGATCAACGTCGCCGGCACCATCGCCGAGGACTTCACCGACAGCTACTGCGACCGCCTGCCCCGCAAACAGCGCGACGATTGAGATGCAAGTCGCGCTCTGGCTCCTTCTGGCCGCCGGCCCGATCGGAGCCATCGACGTCGTCTACTTCCACATCTGGAAGTTCCGCCTCTACAGCCGGCCGCAGTCCCGATGGGAGGAGATCTGCCACCTCGTGCGCGGGGCGGTCGTGCCTGCGATCTTCGCCGCCCTCCTCCTCGGCCGGCCCGAGGGAGCGGCGTTCTGGATCGTCGCCGCGATCTTCGCGCTCGATACCGCCAACAGCCTGATCGACACCATGATCGAGCCCGCCAGCCGCGCGCCGATCGGCGTCCCGCCCGCCGAGCTCGCCGTCCACTTCATCGGCGCGACCTTGATGGGCGCGGCATGGGCAACTTTCCTCATCGCCGGATGGCCCGGCCGCAACGCGACCACCGCCATCGTTCGCTGGGCCGCCGGAACGCTCCCGGCGTGGTTACCGCCGCTCGCCTGGGGCGGCCTCGCAATCGGCGTCTTGCTGGTCATCTTCGAGGCCGGACTCGTGGCCCGAGCAAAGATGCTCCGATGAAATAGAATTGAGAACCCCGCCCGGCTTGCATCGACAAACAGGCGGCACGTCCTATTCTCAATTCTCCTTCAACTTCTCAATTCTCAACTCGTCCCCAGCCACTGGCACGGGCGTTCCCTTTCTCAATTCTGCATTCTGCGTTCTGCGTTCTGCATTCCAATCCCGCACCCGAATAGAGATTTGACGCCCCCTTCCCTTACCGACACCGTGCCAACGAAAAGCCCTCTCCCGCCGGGAGAGGGCGGCGAGAAGCGCGGGTGAGGGGACCCCGCGCCAACCGCGTAGACAAGATGATGACGA
>DASQGS010000303.1:0-2483 GCA_035632455.1 Thermoanaerobaculia bacterium
GTGCGCGCCTACGATCGATAGATCCTGGCGAGCTTCTCGGGATCTGCGCCCATGCGATACGCGGCGATAATCCGCCAGTTGATCGCGGCGGTTCGCACGATTCCTTTCTCGAGAAACCGGCGGCCGGAGGTCGCGACCGCCGCCGGCAGGATCACGGTCCGGCCGGCACGCTTCATGCGGATGGCCATCTCGTAGTCTTCCATCAGCGGGATCTCCCGGTACCCGCCGGAATCTAGAAAACGCGCGCGGGTGATGAATTGCGCCTGGTCGCCCCACGGGCAACGAGTGATGGCGGTTCGGAGATTGATCAGCCTTTCTGCGACGCGGAGCCCGGAGCCGCGCTCGGCAAAGGTGAGACGGAAACCTCCGAAGAGAACGCCGCCGCCCAACGCGTCCGAAACCGCGGCGGCCGCGCCGGGCGGGAGCTGCGTGTCCGCGTGGAGGAAGATCAGATGGGGCTGCCCTGCCTGGGCGGCGCCGAGGTTGAGCTGGCGCGATCGCATGGGAGGGCACTCGATCACGCGAGCCCGGCGACTCGCCGCAATAGCACGTGTGTCGTCGCGGCTGCCGCCGTCGACTACGATGACCTCGGCCGCGCCGGCTGCAAACGCGGAGTCGATCGCCGCCGCGATGTGCATCTCTTCGTTGAGCGAGGCAATGACCACGCTGACCGGCGACGGCATCGAGGGATGGTAACCTGACGCCCGGCATGAATGCCTACCTCCTCGTTGGCGGCCGCTCCAGCCGGATGGGAAGATCGAAGGTCGATCTCCCCTTCGGTGGCTCGACGTTCCTCGCGCGCACGCTCGATGCCGCCCGTTCGGTGTTCCATTCCGTCTATGCCGTCCAGCGCGCTGGCGGCGCTGAGATCGCCGCGGTGGAAACAATCTTCGAGAACCACCACGCTGAAGAAGGACCGGTGTTCGGACTGCTTCGCGCGCTTGAGCATGCGGAATCGCTCGGCGAAGAGCGCTCGTGCATCCTGGCAATCGACTACCCGTTGCTCACCCAGGGCATGCTGCGCTATCTGAGCCGGCGCTTCGAAGCCTCCGACGCGCCGCTCATGGTGCCGCGCTGGAACGGCCGGATGCAGATGCTCTGCGCCGGGTACGCGACCAGGCTGGCGCCAATTCTTGCCCAGCGCATCGCCGCGGGAAGATACGATCTCCGCGGGCTACTCGACACGCCGGGTGCAGTCGCGATCGATGAAGACGAGCTGCGGGCGACGTTTCCGGGCGAGCCGCTGATGAACGTGAACACTCTCGCCGAGCTCGAGGAAGCGAGGAGGATCGATGAGCAAGGGTAACGACTTCTCGCATCTCGACGCAGGCGGAGCGTTGTCGATGGTCGATGTCGGCGCCAAGAAAGTCACGCGCCGCGAGGCCACCGCGGCGGCGACGGTCCGGATGTCGCGCGAGACGCTGGCGAAGCTGATGCGGCAGGCTCTGCCGAAGGGCGACGTTCTGACGACCGCGAAAGTCGCGGGAATCCTGGCCGCCAAGCAGACGCCGTCGCTGATCCCGCTGACGCATCCCCTGCCGATCACATCGATCGACGTCGCCTTCACCACCGATGCCGGGGCCGGCACGATCGAAGTCCGGGCCACGGTACGCTGCGAAGCGAAGACCGGCGCCGAGATCGAGGCCATGACCGCCTGCGCGGTCGCCGCGCTCACGATCTACGACATGTGCAAGAGCGCCGAAAAGGGGATCGTGATCGATGAGCTTCGGCTCCTTCGGAAGTCGGGAGGGAAGAGCGGAACGTGGAAAAGGTGATTTGGAGTGCGGCAGCTCGCCGCGCTATTAGACCAGCGCGAACGCGTTGATTCCCGTCCGTGGTCAACGAAAGCGGCGGCGAGCCGCCGCAGTCCAAATTACGGCGCCTTTGCGATTCGCTGGGCGGTCTCCGCGGCTAGAGCGACAAGATGTTGGCGATCGCGGAAACCGTTGAATGCGACGACATAGCGATCGATGCGAAGGGCGACGACGCGCCCGAGGTAGCGATCCTCGGCTGCAAAGTCCTCGTCGCCGAGGTTCGTGATCGGGTCGAGAAGCTTCCCGTTGCGCACGTAGAGCTGGCGGTATTGGTCGAGGATTCGCGTCGCCGCGCTCTTGCTCGCGGACGGAATGATCAGTCCCTCGATGCGATCGCCGTCGATGTTGAACGACGCCAGGAACGCATTGCCGAGAAAGCGCTGCCCGAATGCCGACGTCATCGAGTAACGCTCGGTGTTCACGACCCGCCCCTTCTCCGGAAAGAGCGCAAGGACCTCCGGCTTGCCGGCTGCCGGCGGAATCTTGCCCGCGACGACGCCGGCAAGACGTGTGATCGCGCCGGCGTCCGGCGACGAGCCGATGACGCGGAGATAGATCTCGCCGCGCCAGACATGCACCGAATGCACTTTCTCGAAGGACTCGTTCGGAATGTTGAGGAGGCGAAGCAGGCCGTCCTTGCGCATCGAGTAGGCGCCGAAGGCGCGAGTG
>DASQGS010000304.1:0-4698 GCA_035632455.1 Thermoanaerobaculia bacterium
TGAGATCCTTCGCCGTCTACGCGGCTCAGGATGACGGAGGCCGCCTCGTCGTCACGCCTTCGCCAGTTCCTTCACATCGATCGGGGCCAAGCGCTTGCGGCCTCGGGTCGGCAGTCCGAAGAGGCGGATGAATCCGGCCGAGTCCTTGACGTCGTATCCCGTCATATTGAACGATGCCAAGTCCTCGGAGTACAGCGAGATCGGCGACACTCGCGAGACCACGGTGGCGTTTCCTTTGTAGAGTTTCAGCGTGACCGTTCCGGTGACGCCCTCGGTCAATGTGTTGACGAACGCGTCGAAAGCTTCCTTCAGCGGCGAGAACCACTGGCCGAAATACACGAGCTCCGCGTACCGCGTGGCGATCCGCTCCTTCTCATGAGCGCTGTCGCGATCCAGCGTGATCGACTCCAGCGCCTTGAGCGCCGTCACCAGGATCGTTCCGCCCGGCGTCTCGTACACGCCGCGCGACTTGATGCCGATGAGCCGGTTCTCGACGAGATCCACCCGTCCCACCCCGTGCCTCCCGCCGATTGCGTTCAGAGTCTCGACCAGAGTGGCCGGAGCGAGTCGCTTGCCGTTCACGGCGACCGGCGTGCCCGACTCGAAGGTCACCGCGACTTTCTCCGGCGTCTCCGGCGCGAGCATAGGATCGACTGTCAGCTTGAACATCGACGGCTCCGGCTCGAACGACGGATCCTCCAGCGGTCCGCCCTCGTGCGAGAGGTGCCACAGATTCCGATCGCGCGAGTACGGGTCCTTCTTCGTGACCGGCACCGGGATTCCCTTCGAGGTCGCGTAATCGATGGCTTCCTCGCGCGAGGCGATGTTCCACTCACGCCACGGCGCGATCACCTCGAGCTCCGGCGCGAGTGCCTGATACGCGAGCTCGAAGCGCACCTGGTCGTTGCCCTTGCCGGTGCAGCCGTGAGCCACGGCGTCGCAGCCGGTCGCGAGCGCGACCTCGACCTGCTTCCTGGCGATGAGCGGGCGGGCGGTCGATGTGCCGAGAAGGTAGTCCTTCTCGTAGATCGCGCCGGCTTTCAGAACCGGGAAGAGGTAGTCCGCCGCGAGCTCCTCCTTGGCGTCGATCAGATAGAAGTCGCAAGCACCTGTCTTGAGCGCCTTCTCGCGCAGTCCCGCGGTCTCCTCCTGCTGACCGACGTCGACGGCCACGGCCACGACCTCGCAACCGTAGTGCTCCTTGAGCCAGGGGATGATGACCGAGGTGTCGAGCCCGCCGGAATAGGCGAGGGCCACTTTCTTGATCGGCTTGGTTGGGTTGGTCATGTCTCGTTTCTCTCCTGAATGTCGTTAGACCGTCATCCTGAGCCGCGCAGACGGCGAAGGATCTCCTTGGCAGAATTGGTGTCCATCGCAAGGGGATCCTTCGGCGCGCTTCACCCCTCCGGGGTTCCGCCGCCTCAGGATGACACCATCGTCCGGAAGCATCAGCATCACGCTGCCTCCCGCTTTCCTGACTGAGAAACTGTCGGCGCGTTCTGCGCGGGCTCCGCATTCGCACCCGCCGCCGCAATCGGCGCCGCGAGCACTTCGCCGAGCGCCGCGAGGAATTCGATCAGCGCGCGCTTCGGGACGATGTACGGCGGCAGAAGACGCACGACCTTCTCGCGCGCGGTGCCGACGACGAATCCCTTTGCCAGCAACGCCTTTGCCACCGGTCCCGAGGGGCGATCGAGCTCGATGCCCCAGATCATGCCGGTTCCGCGCACTTCGGCGATCGCCGGCACTGCGGCTTGCAACTTGCGGAGCTCGGCGCCGAACCATGCGCCGTAAGTCTTGACCCGCTCGACGAGGGCCGAGGCCCGCAGCTCATCGAGAACCGCGAGGCCGAGGCGGCAGGCGACGGGATTGCCGCCGAACGTAGTGCCGTGCTGGCCCGGTTTGATGAGCCCGTCGAGAACAGGACCGACGAGCACCGCGCCGAGCGGCAATCCGCCGCCGAGCGGCTTGGCCAGGGTGACCATGTCAGGCACGACGCCGAGGCCCTGGAAGGCAAACAGATGTCCGGTGCGCCCGAGGCCGCATTGAATCTCATCGAAGATCAGCACGGCGCCGGTGCGATCGGCGAGCTTGCGCGCAGCGCGAAGGAATTCATCGCTGAGCGGAATGATGCCGCCCTCGCCCATGATCGGTTCGAGGAGAATCGCCGAGGTCTTCTCGCTGACCGCCGCCTCGAGCGCGGCGACGTCATTCGGCGCGATGAAGACCGCGCCCGGCACGAGCGGCTCGAATGGCGTGCGATACGCCTCCTGACCCGTGAGCGAGAGCGCGCCGAAAGTCCGGCCGTGGAAGCTCTCCTCGAGTGCCACGATCTCGCAGCGGCCCGGGTTCACGAGCCGCGCGAACTTGATCGCCGCTTCGGTTGCCTCGGTGCCGCTGTTGCAGAAGAAGGCGCGGCTGAGGCCGGAGGCGTGGACAAGCCGCTCCGCCAGCAGCCCCTGCGCCGGATGGTAGTAGAGATTCGAGATGTGCAGCAGCGCGCCGGCTTCCTGCTTGAGAGCCTTCACGAGCCGCGGGTGCCGATGGCCGAGGACGTTGACGGCGATGCCGCCGAGAAGGTCCCAGTACTCGCGGCCGTCGGCGTCGACGAGCTTCGCGCCCTTGCCGCTGCGCGGATGAAAGGACGTGCGTGCGTACGTGCCAAGGATGAAACTCTGGTCCCGCGCCTCGACCGCGGATTGCGATTCGTCATGCAGCGACAAGGTGAGTCCCTCCTGTTTCTCCGGCGAGCGCGTCGCCGTGGTTCTCCGGTCCGGCGATCACGACCTCGCTGACTCCGGACCGAAGCGCGCCGACTGCCGCCTCGAGTTTCGGTCTCATGCCTCCCGTGACCTGCCCGCCCGCGATGCGCGCCTCGGCGTCGGTGTCTGTGAGGAGATCGACGAGCGTGCCGTTCTCGTCGAGGAAGCCGGCGACGTCGGTGAGGAAGATGAGCGACCTCGCGCCGAGCGACGCCGCCACGGCTGCCGCCACGGTGTCGGCGTTGACGTTGAGCAGCGCGCCGTCGTGTCCCTGCGCGATCGACGACACCACTGGCAGCATTCCGTAGTTCAGCATCGAGCGGATGAGTGTCGGGCTCGAGCCAGTGACGCGGCCGACGTGTCCGAGGTCGATCCCGTCGATCGGCGGGTGGATCTCGGCCATAACCGTGTTGCCGTCGCTGCCCGAGATGCCCGCGGCGCGAATGCCCAGGGCCGATAGCTCCGCGACGAGCGACTTGTTGACAATGCCCGCGAGCACGGACACGACTACCTCGAGCGTCGCCTCGTCGGTGATGCGCAGCCCGGCGTGCGTCCGTTTCGGAATCCCGAGGCGCGCGAGGGTGGCGTCGATCTTCTTCCCGCCGCCGTGCACGAGGACGAGGTCCTTGCCGCGCTGCCAGGCGCCGACGATCAGACGCAGCGCGACCGACCGGCGCGTCGCGTCCTCCAGCAGGCTGCCTCCGAGCTTGATCACCGTGGTGTTGGTCATGGCGTTGTCCGATTAAGTCCTGTTCACGTCATCCTGAGCCGCGTAGACGGCGAAGGACCTCAAGAGGCACGATCCTGCAAATTTGAGATCCTTCGCCGTCTGCGCGGCTCAGGATGACGGCGCCCCTACAGCCCTTCTGTCTCCTCGAATCCGTACATCCGGTTGAAGTTCTGCACGGCCTGCGACGCCGCACCTTTGAGCAGGTTGTCGATGACCGAGACGATCACGGCGCGCTTGCCGCCATTCAGAAGCGTGAAGCCGATCTCGGCGCGCGGCGTGCCGACCACGTTCTTGAGCTCCGGCAACTCACCAGGAGGAAGCACGCCGACGAGCGGCGCCTTCGCGTAGGCCTTCGAGTAGGTCTCCATGAGCAGGGCGTCGGTGACCGGCCGATTGAATCCGACGTGCATCGTGGAGAGGAGGCCGCGCACGGTCGGTAGCAAGTGCGGGACGAAGACCAGCGTGGCCCGGTCGCCGAGGTGAAGACCCTGGCGGATCTCCGGCTCGTGGCGATGCGTGCCCACCCCGTATGCTTTGAAGTTGCCCGCGACCTCGGCGAAGGACCAGGCGAGATCGCTCTTCTTGCCCGCGCCCGAGACGCCGCTCTTGGAGTCGCAGATGATCGATTGCTCGCGGTCGATCAGGTACGCGAGCGGCCGCAGCGCGAGAAGGATCGACGTCGGATAGCAGCCGGGATTGGCGACGAGACGGGCATTTTTCATCTCGCCGTTGCACCACTCGGTGAGTCCGTACACGGCCTCGGCGAGGAGCTCGGGCCGCGGATGCTCGAAGCCGTACCAGGCCGGATAAAGCGACGGCTCGCCGAGGCGGAATGCGCCGGAAAGGTCGATGACCTTCATGCCCCGGTCGAGGATCTCAGGCGCGAGCTGCGCCGAGACCTCGTTCGGCGTGGCCAGAAAGGCGACGTCCGCGCCGCTTCCGGCGAGATGGGCCTAGTCGAACGGCTCGACGTTGGGCGCCTTGCTCTGCGCGGCCAGCGATGGATGCAGCGACGACAGCGGCGTGCGAGCTCCGCCCCGGCTCGAGTAGACCGCGGCCAGTTTCACTCCCTGGTGGCGGGCGAGGATGGCCGTCAACTCGGCGCCGCTGTAGCCGGTCGCGCCGACGACCGCGACGGCGGTCTTGCCGGGCGCCGCAGCCGGCGCGGCGGCGTTGAATGGAACGGGCTGAATCGTGAGCTGATCG
>DASQGS010000305.1:0-17115 GCA_035632455.1 Thermoanaerobaculia bacterium
CCGGATGTTGATTTTGACTTTCCGCTTCAGGACACGAGAGTCAAGGTCCGGCGACGGCGACGGCGACGCCAACGGCGACGCCAACGGCAACGGCCACGCAGATTCTCCGTTGCTGCCCTGATCCATTCACCTCTTGACAGCGTTACAGCCTTTTCGTACTTACCGAGCGGTAAATCGCCGCCACCGCGGCGGCCATGGAGGTTTCATGACGCGATCGGCGACGCGACGCTCTCGCCGGCGAGCAATCCCCGCCGACTCTCCCCGCGACCGGCTCCTCGTTGCTGCCACGGCTCTCTTCACCAGCCGCGGCTATGCCGGAACCTCGGTCCGAGAGATCGTCGAGCATGCCGGCGTCACGAAGCCGGTTCTCTACTACTACTTCGGCAACAAGGAAGGCATCTACCGCGCGCTGGTCGCGCAGCTCCTTTCCGAGTTCGAGGCCCGGCTGGCCGAGGGGCAGGAGCATCGTGGCAGTCTCCGCGATCGCGTCACGGCGGTCTGCGTCGATTTGTTCCGGCTCGTGGAGCAGCGCCTCGACGCCGTGCGCTTTCTCTATGGCGTCTACTACGGTCCGCCGCAAAGCGCTCCGCCGTTCGACCTCGACATCTTCCCGAGACGTTTCCGCGCCACGCTCGAAAAGGCCGTGCGCGAAGGAATCGCTGCAGGCGAGCTCCGACGACTCCGCGCCGAAGACGTCATCACGGCCATCGAGGCCATGCTGAATATTGGCGTGGAAGCGGCTTTGACCGAGCCGGAGCGCCACTTCTCAAACAAGGACCTCACCCGCCTCATCGACCTTCTTTTCACCGGAGCCGCCGCGACGCCAACCAGTTGAGTCGGTCTGTCAGGCGGCGAAGCACAGTTCGCAAGGAGACCCGATCATGATTCGTCCGCTCAAGTCCGGAATCCCAATCCTCTTACTCGCCCTCATACCGTTGTGTGGGTGCTCGCGCCCGGCCGCGCCGCAGGTTGTCTCCGAGCGCCCTCCCGTGGCGGTCGAGATCAGTCGCGTCTCCGCAGGCAACATCAAAGAGAGCATCGCTGTCGTTGGAACGCTGGCATCGAAATTCCAGGGCGAAGTGAAGGCTGAGTTCTCCGGAATCGTCACCGATGTCTACGTGACCGAATGGGTACGCGTGTCGAAGGGAGCGCTGCTGGCGCGGTTCGACTCGCGCGATTCGGTGACGACGCTGCGGGCCGCAACGGCCGCGCGCATGCAGGCGGAGGTGGGCGCAACACGTGCGACGCGCGAGCTGGATCGGATGGAGAAGCTGAAGGCGGCCGGTCTGGCGACGGAGCAGAGCCTCGATGACGCCAGGACCGCTTCCGGCGCGGCCGAGGCGCAGTTGAACGCGGCCAAAGCGCAGGAGGACGCCGCGAGGACCCGGCTCGCGAAGACGGAGGTCCTCGCGCCGATGGACGGCGTCATCGCGGAACGGACGGTCAATCCGGGCGACTACATCCAGAACATGGGATCGACGAAGCCGATGTTTCGGATCGTCGACAACCGCCGCCTCGAGCTCACCGTCTCGATCCCCTCATCGCGGATCGCCGAGGTGAGGCTCGGCCAGCCGCTCTCGTTCACCACCGAGGCCGTCCCGGGGCGGGCCTTTGAAGGGCGGGTCAGTTTCATCAATCCGGCTGCGGATGAGGCCAGCCGGACGGTGAAGATTGTCGCGACAGTTCAGAACGACGCGGATCACGACGGCGGCGCGCTGAAGTCCGGCCTCTTCGTAAAGGGCGCTATCGTCACCGGCGAACGAACCGGAGTCTTGCGAATTCCGACGCGAGCGATGGTGACCTGGGATCCGGGGAGTCGCGCCGGCGTCGTCTTCGTCGTCAGCGGTGAACGGGTGCAGAAGAAGAACGTCTCGACCGGCGCGGCGTCGGGAGACGAAATCGAGATCGCGAGCGGCATGGCCGCGGGCGAGACCGTGGTCACGCGCGGCGCGTTCGATCTCCGCGACGGCGATCGGGTGCGCATCGTCGGCCCGGCAGGAGTGTAATCACCCATGTTCATCTCGAACACGTCCATCAAGCGTCCCGTCTTCGCCACCGTGCTCATGCTCGGGCTGCTGACCCTCGGCATCTTCTCTTATCGCCGTCTGGCCATCGACATGATGCCGGACGTCGAGCTGCCGATCCTCACGGTCATCACCGAGTATCCGGGCGCATCCGCCGAGACCGTCGAGCGCGAGGTTACCAAGCGCATCGAGGAAGCTGTCAATCCCATCTCCGGCGTCAAGCACATCTACTCCACCTCGCGCGAGAGTTTCTCGCAGGTGATCGTGGAGTTCGAGCTGCAAGTGAAAGTGAACGAGGCCTCGCAGGAGGTGCGGGCCAAGATCAACGGCATCCGCAACGAGTTGCCGGAGCAGATGAAAGAGCCGGTGATCCAGAAGATGGAGATCGGCGCGATGCCCATCGTCTCGCTGGCCGTCCGCTCGTCCACCATCACTCCGCGCGATCTGACCACCATGACCGACCGCAAGATCAAGCGACGCCTGGAGAACATCAGCGGCGTCGGCAAAGTGCGTCTGGTCGGCGCATCGAAGCGCGAGGTGAACGTCCTCGTCGATCCGGCGCGAATCCAGGCCCTCGGAATGGGAGTCGACGAGGTCGTCGGTGGCATCGCCGCCGAGAACGTGAACACGCCGCTCGGCCGGCTCAATCGCCAGGGCACCGAGACGCCCCTGCGTATCTCCGGCAAGCCCGCGCTCGTCGGCGGATTCGAGTCCATGGTCATCGGCCACCGCGGCGATCATCCGGTCGCGTTGGGTGAAGTGGCGACCGTCGTGGACGGAGTCGAAGAACAACGCTCGCTGGCCCTGGTCAACGGCGTGCCAGCCGTGGCCATCGACATCCTCAAGCAGTCGAAGACAAACAGGGTTGGCGTGGCAGACGCGGTCAAGAAGGAAGTCGACAGGCTCGGTAGCGAGCTACCGGCGGGGACCGAGATCATCGTCATTCGCGATGCTTCGAAGATGATCCGGGAATCGGTTGACGATGTACAGCAGACCTTGATCATCGGCGGCTTCCTGACCATCCTGATCGTGTTCTGCTTCCTCAACTCCTGGCGGTCGACGGTCATCACCGGGCTGACCCTGCCCATTTCGGTGATCTCCTCGTTCATCGTCATGTACTTCCTTGGCATGACCCTGAACGTCATGACCCTGATGGCGCTTTCGCTGGCGATCGGGCTGCTCATCGACGATGCCATCGTGGTCCGCGAGAACATCGTCCGCCACCTCGAGCACGGACAGGATCACTTCACTGCCGCGCGCGAAGGGACGTCCGAGATTGGGCTGGCCGTCCTGGCGACGTCGATGTCGATCATCGCCGTGTTCGTTCCTGTCGCGTTCATGAAGGGGATCATCGGCCGTTTCTTCTTCCAGTTCGGTATGACCGTGGCCTTCGCCGTGCTGGTATCCCTGTTCGTGTCGTTCACGCTCGACCCGATGCTCTCCTCGCGTTGGTTCGATCCCGACGTCGAACGGAAGGGCAAGCGCCATCTCGTGGCGCGCATCCTCGACCACTTCAACGGGTGGTTCGATCGCACGGCCGACCAATACAAGCGGGTCATCGGCTGGTCGCTCGACCATCGCAAGGCGGTTGTGCTGATCGCCGGCGCCGCCTTTGCCGGCGGCCTCGGACTCTTCGCGATCGTCGAGTCGGAGTTTCTCCCGACGTTCGATCATGGCGAGCTGATGGTCCGTTTCAAGACCGCGCCCGATGCGTCGATCGAGGAGACGAAGGGACGACTCGGCGAGGTGCTGAAGGTCCTCGGCACATACAAGGAGATCGACCACACCTACGCCGCCATCGCCCCGGCGGAGGGCGACACCGTTCGCAACGCCATGGTCTACGCCCACCTTCGCGACAAGCGAGAGCGGACTCGAAGCCAGCAGCAACTGATGCCCGACATACGGGCCAGGCTGGCGCGGATTCCGGGAATCGTCCTTTCGGTCGAGGAAGACCCCGACAACATGCAGAAGCCGCTGCAGCTCCTGGTGCGCGGGGAGGAAATCCCGAAGCTGAAGGAGTACGCCGCGGCCATCAAGCGAAAGATGTACGCGATCGCCGGCGTGGCGGACCTCGAGGCCACTCTCGAGCAAGACCTTCCCGAGTACCGTCTGGTGGTGGACCGGGATCGCGCACGCCGCGCCGGCATCGGCACCGATGCACTCGTCCGCACCATCGGCTCGCTCGTCGGCGGGCAGGTCGTCTCGACCTACGAGGATGAGAGTGGCGAGGCGGTGGACGTGCGCGTTCGCCTGCCGCGGGAGCTGCGCCGCGACATTCGCCAAGTCAGCGATCTGCGCATCGCCGTGAGCGGCGAGGACGGGACGGTCCTGATCCCGATCGCCGATCTGGTCAAGGTCGAGCGAACCATCTCGCCCTCGGAGATCAGCCGTCAGGATCTCTCCCGCCAGGTCGTCATCTCCGGGAACCTCGACCGCCTGCCACTCGGCACCGCCGCGAACCGCTCGCTCCAGGCCGCGGCAACCGTTCCGATGGCCCCGGGCTACAGCGTCCGAATGGCCGGTGATACCGAGATCATGGTCGAGTCGTTCGGCTACATGGGCGAGGCCCTCATCCTGGCGATCATCTTCGTCTACCTGATTCTCGCCGCGCAGTTCGAGTCGTTCGTCGATCCGCTGGCGATCATGCTCTCGCTGCCGCTGTCGATCGTGGGCATGGCCGGGATGCTCGTTCTGACACATGACACGGTCAACATCATGTCGTTGATCGGCCTCATCCTGCTGATGGGTCTGGTGACCAAGAACGCGATCCTGCTGGTCGACTACGCGAAGGTGCTCCGGCGCCAGGGCATGGAGCGGCGCGAAGCGATCATCATCGCCGGCCGCACCCGGCTGCGGCCGATCATGATGACCACGCTGGCCATGATCTTCGGCATGGTCCCGCTGGCTCTGGCCATCGGTCAGGGAGCCGAGATGCGCGCGCCGATGGCACGCGCGGTCATCGGCGGGCTGATCACGTCGACCTTGCTGACGTTGATCGTCGTGCCGGTCGTCTACACGCTGCTCGACGATGTCGCGATGAGGCTGCGCCGGCGACGGCAGCGGAGTGCAACTCTCGGGGAAACTGCCGCAGAAACCGCGGAGCCGCGGCGACTGGTGCCCGCAGCGCGCACGGGGACGGCTGCGGCTCGCGCCGGAGTGGTGGTAGTCCTCACGTTCGTGCTTCTCATGCCGGCGACCGGGCTCGCTGCCGAGCCGCCGTTGACGCTCGATCGGGCCATCGCCATCGCCCAGGAGAAGAACCGCGATCTGCAGAAGGCTCGCGAGTATCGGCGTTGGGTTCAAGGGAAGTATCTCGAGGAGCGCGCCGCCGCTCTGCCGCATCTCACGATGAGCGGCGGTGCGATGAAGACGTGGGACAGCAGCTACGAGGTCATCTTCGGCAACCTCTACCCGCCCGGACAAAGAACGTATTCGGCGGATGTGAGCATCACGCAGGTGCTGTACGCCTGGGGCAAGGTCGGCGCGGCCATCCGCGCGGCGAAGGAGGGCGTGGCCAGCGCCGAGGATCAGCTCGAGATCTACCGGCAGGCTGCGGTTCGCGACGTCACCGCCGCGCACACGGATGTGCTTCTGGCCAAGGAGATCCAGTCGATCGCAGGAGAGACGCTGGCGCAGCGCGAGCGGCATCTCGCTGAGGCCAAGCGCCGCAACGCTCTCGGCGTGGCCACGGATTACGATGTTCTCTCCGCGACCGTCGCCGTACAGAATGCTCGTCCGGATGTCATCCACGCCGGCAATCTCGTGCGCACCGCCTACGAGCGGCTGCGCCTCATTCTGGCCGAGCCGGAGCTGGAGGGCGAGGTCGCAGGGTCGCTCGAAGTTGCGCCGTCCGACCCGCCGCCCTACGAGGAGGTTGCGGCCGAGGCTCGCAGACGGCGCCCTGACCTCAAGGAGCTCGAGCATCGGCTCGCGGTGTATCGGCAGCTCGTGAAGATCGCGAGCGCCGACGACAAGCCGCGCCTCGATTTCCGCGGCGGATTCGGCTGGAAGGACCTCGCGGCGGGGCCGCTCGACGGAAGGGGCCGGAACTGGAACGGCGGGATCTTCCTCGCTTTCCCCTTTTTCGACGGAATGGCCACTCGCGGCCGGTTGATCCAGGCCAAGAGCGACCTCGAACGACAGCGGATCGACTCGGAGCGGGCGAACGACAACGTTACGCTCGAAGCCCGCACCACCGTCGACGCCGTTCGCGAGGCCGCGGAGATCGTTCGCGCGTTGTCGGGAACTCTTGATCAAGCGAAGCGCCTGCTCGAGATGGCTGAGCAGGGCTACTCCCTCGGAGTCAAGACTCAGATCGAGGTGCAGGATGCCGAGCTCAATCTGCGCGCCGCCGAGGGCAACCTGGCGCGGGCGAGGCACGACCTCCGGGTGGCGCGAGTGAACCTCGATTGGGTTCGGGGGGCGCTGTAGCTGGCGGCACACCTTGTGCGCTGTGCAGGCGCTGAAAGCGTATTCTCTCGCGAGGATTACGAAGATGGCGTTCAAGACCCCGTTCCTGGCGCTGCTGGTCACATGCTTGACGAACTCCCTTCTTGCTCTCGGACCGAGCCCCGAAAGCGTCGAGCACTGGCAGGAGCGGTTCGCCTCGAATATCGGAAAGCGGATCCCAGCAACGGAGAACTGCTTCCTGGCGAATGATCGGTACGCCGCGTGCTTTCATCTGTTCGAGGACGGAACTCTCGGTACGGTCAGTGTGTTGCCTCTGGAGTACCTCGGCAACGAGGGGTTCGACTGGGATCGATCCCTTACCGAGAGCGAGTACCTTGGACTGATTGCATCGTTGTCGAAGGTCCAGAGTATCGGCTCCTTCGTCAGTCATGACCGCCGTGAGGTATTTGCGGTCACAAACGGTGCATTTGAAGTGCGGGAAGAGTGGCAGGACGCAATGGTAGAGAAGGCGATCAACGCTTTCTGGTACGACGAATCCATCCGCTGTTTCAATGTTTCCTATTACCGGGAGTATTCGGGTCACGTCGCGTGGGAGAAGCCACGCGATTGCGGCACGATCAACGCCGATGAGCTCTTCGCGTCGTTTAGATGTCGAGAGCCGGAGACAGGCCCGTTCACCCTGAGTATCGATTCCCACGACTACTTTCTCGCTCGCCCGAGTCAGCGGGAGTATTGCCCGGGAGAGCAGGTTTGCGTCCTGGGGGTCGCGCTTGCGCGGTACTCCGGCGGCACAAAGGACGTGGCGCTCTACGAGGACGACCCACGGTGATCGTGGCGCCGTCGCGAAACAACCAGCGTTGTGTCGCGACTCGAGCGATGGCAGTTGCAGCCAGCCATTTCCTCCGCTCGCTATAATCCCGCCTCATGCCTCACCCTCCCATCACGCCCGAGCTCATCGCCTCCCACGGTCTTTCAGCCGACGAGTACCGCCGGATCGAGCAGATCCTGGGGCGGGCGCCGAAATACACGGAACTGGGAATCTTCTCGGTGATGTGGTCGGAGCACTGCTCGTACAAATCGTCGCGCGTCCATCTGCGGAAGTTTCCAACCAGCGGACCGCGCGTCGTGCAGGGGCCGGGCGAGAATGCCGGGATCATCGATATCGGCGACGGGTGGGTGGCGGCGTTCAAGATGGAATCGCACAACCATCCGTCGTTCATCGAACCGTACCAGGGCGCGGCGACCGGCGTGGGCGGAATTCTGCGCGACATCTTCACAATGGGCGCGCGGCCGATCGCCTGCCTCGACTCGCTCCGCTTCGGCGCGCTCGACGCACCGCGCATGCGCTACCTCGTCGATGGCGTGGTCCGGGGCATCGCTGGCTACGGCAACTGCATCGGCATCCCCACGGTCGGCGGGGAAACGTCGTTCCATTCGTCGTACAACGGCAACATCCTGGTCAATGTCTTCGCCCTCGGCGTGACGAAGCGGGAGAAGATCTTCAAAGGCACGGCCAGCGGCGTCGGTAACCCGGTCATCTACGTTGGTTCGAAGACCGGGCGCGACGGCATTCACGGCGCGACGATGGCCTCGGCTGAGTTCGACGAAACCTCCGATGAAAAGCGGCCGACCGTGCAGGTCGGCGATCCGTTCACGGAGAAGTTGCTGCTCGAAGCCTGCCTCGAGATCATGGACGGCGACGCCGTCGTCGGCATCCAGGACATGGGCGCGGCGGGGCTCACGTCGTCGTCGTTCGAGATGGCAGGGCGCGCCGGCACCGGCGTCCGCATGGACCTCGACCGCGTGCCGGTGCGGGAAAGCGGCATGACGCCGTACGAGATCATGCTCTCCGAGTCGCAGGAGCGCATGCTCATCGTCGCGAAGAAAGGGCGTGAGGATGAGGTCCTTCGCGTGTTCGAGCGTTGGGATCTCGACGCCGCGGTGGTCGGCGAAGTGACCGGCGACGGCTTCGTGCGCATCTTCTGGCATGGCGAGGAGACGGCTACGATCCCGGTCGATCCGATCTCCACCGAGGCGCCGGTGTACGAACGGCCGATGGCGCGACCCGCTTGGATGGATCGAATCGCGCCGGCGCTCGAGCGGCATCGCGAAGAGGATCGCGACTCGACGGGCGCGCTGCTTTCGCTCGTCGCGTCGCCGAATCTCTGCTCGAAACGCTGGATCTACGAACAGTACGACACGACCGTGCGGACCAACACGATCGCCGGACCGGAGCAGCGCGATGCCGCGATCATCCGCGTGAAGGGCACCGGCCGCGCGCTGGCGCTGACCTCGGATGTGAACCCGCTGTACTGCCATCTCGATCCGTACGAAGGCGGCAAGCAGGCCGTCGCCGAGGCTGCGCGCAACGTCGCCGTCAGCGGAGGAAGGCCGGCGGCGATCACCGATTGCCTCAACTTCGGCTCCCGGAACGGCCGGAGATCATGTGGCAATTCGCAGAAGCCATCCGCGGGATCAGCGACGCTTGCCGCGCTTTCGGCACGCCTGTGGTGTCTGGCAATGTGTCGTTCTACAACGAGACCGAGGGGAAAGCGGTCCATCCGACACCTACCGTCGGGATGGTCGGGATTCTCGAAGACGAGCGCGATGGCTGCGGCCTGCACTTCCCCGAGGCCGGACTCGAAGTCGTGCTCCTAGGTGAGACAAGCGATGAGCTCGGGGGCTCCGAGTGGCAACAACTGTTTCTGCCGGACGCGCTGGCCGCGCCGCCACACGTCGACCTCGATCGCGAGAAAGCGTTGATCGAGTTGCTCCTCGCGATGCATGGTGACCACATGCTTCGTAGCGCGCACGATGTCAGCAACGGCGGCCTCGCGGTCGCTCTCGCGGAATGCTCGGCGTACGGCGTCGGATGCGAGGTCGAGCTCGCCGGACACGCCGACGCGCTCGACGCAATCGCGATTCTATTCAGCGAATCGCAGGGACGAGCCGTAGTGACGTGTGCGGCCGAGCATCTCGAGACGCTCCTCGGCCTCGCCGGCAATCACGATGTTCCTGCGCGGCGCATCGGCCGCACCAAAGATGATAGCTTCACCATCACCCGCAATCGTGTGCCGCTCATCAGCACGACGACCGCGGAGCTGGCGCGTATCTGGAGGCCGGCATTCGCAATGCTCCTCGGCGGCGACACGATCGACGACGTGGTCCGCGGCGTCGGCGAGGCCGCGCCGGAGATCGTGGCGCATTGAGGAGCGCGTTGGGCACGACCCAGCGAACCATGATCCACAGCGCGCCGTCTCAAGGTACGATTTCATCCTCGGAGGCCATTGCGTTGACCACAACAGCAGTCGAAGAGTTCCTAGAAAATGCCGGTAAGTTTCTCGAGCGTGCGCGCAACGGCGAGACGATCACGATCGTCGACGGCGGCGAGGAGATCGCCGCGATTGTCCCCAAGTCGTCTGCCGCCTCGGAGGAATCGATGGCCTCGGAGACGATCGAGCGGAAGGTCGAGTGGCTGATCGCTCGCGGCAAGGCCCGGCGCGGGACCGGCTCGCTGCCGGAGCTCTTCTTCACCCAGGCGCGTCCCGAGTTTCCGGGCGATCTGCTCCAGCAAGTGCTCGATGATCGCAAGGAGGGGTGGTGAGGTTCTGGGACACATCGGCCTTGATCCCGCTCGTCGCCGCGGACCGCGCCACGCGCAAGATGCTCGACCTCCTGTCGCGCGATCGCGAGATCGTGGTGTGGATGTTCACGCCGATCGATCTTGCGGCCACGATCCGGCGCAAGGGGCCGCGCTATCGCCCCGAGGTCCGGCGGGAGGCTGAGGCTTTTCTCGCAGCCCTCGAGCCGGTGTTCGTCAGCATCGACGACAGCCGCGCGGTCGAGGAGCGCGCGCGAAAACTCGCCGCGACCCACTCGCTGAGCGCCGCCGACGCTCAGCAACTCGCGGCCGCGCTCGTGGCCTGCTTCGGCAAACCGGACGGATTTCCGTTCGTCACCCTCAACCAACGCCTCGCCGGCGCCGCGCGCACCGAGGGCTTCGCCGTCCTGCCGTAACACGCAACGCGGCAGCTCGCCCTATGGACTACGGCAGCTCGCTGCCGCTTTTGTTGACCACTCGCGCAAAGTCCACATCGAGCGCGGGACCCGTCCTTGCAGGAGATTTCACAAGTCGCGTACGTGGCACGGAAAGCGACGGAGAGAGCCGCGACACTCCATAGCTCGCAGGCAATTGCGGACCGAGGTATGATGAAAGTATGAAATCGGCGAGTGTCGGTGAGTTGAAAGAGAATCTCGATCAGTTGCTCGAGCTCGTTCAGTCTGGCGAGAGGATCGAGATCACGAATGGCACGGATCGGGTCGCGTACCTCGAACCGGCGAGGACGACTGAAGAGCAGGCTCTTCCGTCGGCTGTCGATGACAGCGACAAGACCATGGATGAGATCTTCGACGAGCTCGTTGCGAGTGGTGTCCTTACGCGGGGTACCGGTGAGCTGCCATCAGACTTTCTCACCCGACCCCTTCCGAAGCTCGGCTTCAGTCTGCTTGAGGCGATACTCGAGGATCGCCAGGCTGACTGATGCGGTTCTGGGACACATCGGCGATCGTGCCGTTGATCGTGGATGAGTCGAGGTCCTTCGAGGTCCGCAGGCTTTTCGATGGCGACGGAACAATCATCGCTTCTCTAGTCACGCCGGTCGAGATCGAAAGTGCGATATGGCGAAAGCGGCACGCTGGGAGCATGCACGTCGGCGACCAGTTCGATCACAACTTCGCGCTATTAACCCGTTACTGGATCACTGTCGGTCAGTTTCCAGACGTCCTGGTCTTGGCGCGACAAATCCTGTTCGAGGCATCCATTGCGCGCGATGGATGCGGTTCAGCTCGCGTCCGCGATCCTGGGTTCCAGGTTTCGACCGGTTCGCCTTCCGCTGGTCACGCTCGACAATGACCTCGCCGGGGCTGCCCGTTCCGAAGGTTTTTCCGTTCTGCCGTAACACGCAATGCGGTACCTCGCCATATGGACTGCGGCAGCTCGCTGCCGCTTTCGTTGACCACTCGCGCAAGTCCACGTCGCGCGCGGGGCTCAACTCTCACGAGCCTTTCTCCGTGGCCCGAAAAGCGACGGCAAGCCGCCGCAGTCCATAGCCCCACGCGATGCCCTCTATCCTGCGATACACTTCCCCGTACAACCTCGATGTCCGACAAGTTCAACGATGAGTGCGGCGTCTTCGGCATCCTGAATCACAAGGATGCGGCCAATCTTGTCTACCTCGGGCTCTACGCGTTGCAGCATCGGGGGCAGGAGAGCGCGGGGATCGCGTCGCTGTCGTACGGCAACGTCCGCTCTGAGGGGAGCGTTGGTGAGGCCTTCGTCGCGGAGATCACCGGTGGCGCGGGCGCACCGCAGATTCACTCCGAGAAGGAGATGGGCTACGTCGCCGAGGTCTTCTCGCAGGAGCGCCTGGCACGCCTGCCCGGAGACACAGCGATCGGTCACGTCCGCTACTCCACCGCCGGCGGCTCGATGCTCTGCAACGCCCAGCCCATCGTCGTGGCGACAAACAAAGGGCTTCTGGCGCTTGCCCACAACGGCAACCTCGTGAACGGAGCGGACCTCCGCCGCCAGCTCGAATCCGAGGGGGCGATCTTCAGCTCCGTGTCGGACACTGAAGCGCTCGTGCACATGATCGCCCGGTCGAAGGAGCCCGACCTCGAGCGAGCATTTATCGACACGCTGTCGCGTGCCCGAGGAGCGTGGTCCATCGCTCTGCTCACGCCGAGGCGCATCTACGCGGCCCGCGATCCCTATGGTTTCCGTCCGCTGGTCATCGGCCGGCTCGGCGAGGCGCTGGTGGTCTCCTCGGAGACCTGCGCGTTCGATCTCATCGGCGCCGAGACCATTCGCGAGGTGCGCGCCGGCGAGATTGTCGTGATCGAACAGGCGCCCGGCGCGCCCATGCCGTCGATGCGCGTCGTCCATCAGTTCGATTCGCAGCGCGAGGCTCGCTGCATTTTCGAGCACGTCTACTTCGCCCGCCCCGACTCGGTGATTTTCGGCACGAACGTAGCCGAAGCTCGCATCCGATTCGGCGCACAGCTCGCCCGCGAGCATCCCGTCGATGCCGACGTCGTCGTTCCTGTTCCCGACTCCGGGGTCTTCGCCGCCCTCGGCTACGCTCGCGAGTCCGGAATCCCTTTCCAGTTCGGGCTTGTCCGCAACCACTACGTCGGCCGGACGTTCATCGAGCCGAAGCAGTCCATCCGCCACTTCGGCGTCAAGGTCAAGCTCAATCCTGTGCGCGAGCTGGTCGCCGGGAAGCGCCTGGTTCTGATCGACGACTCCATCGTTCGCGGCACGACCTCCAAGAAGATCGTGAAGATGCTGAAGCAATACGGAGCGAAGGAGGTCCACATGCGGATCTCCTCGCCTCCCACCACGGGACCGTGCTACTACGGCATCGACACACCGCAACGCCGCGATCTCATTGCCGGGTCGAAGTCGATCGAGGAGATCAGGCAGTTCATCGAGGCGGATTCCCTCGGATACCTTTCAGAGGATGGCATGCTGAACGCCGTGCGCAATGGCGACGATCCGAGACAGCTCTACTGCACGGCGTGCTTCAGCGGGAACTACCCGGTGGTCACGGACGAGATGAACAAGGCGAAGTACTCAATGGCCCAAAGCTAGCAAATGTCTTTCGCACGTAGGTACGTCGTTGCTCTGCTCGCGCCGCCGCTGCTGATCGCCCTCCCTCTTGCGATCCTGTTTCTCGCGCAGCTTGTTGATTTCAATGCCGCGCGCGTCATGGTGTTTGTCGCGGCGACGGTCGTCATTTACGGATCGGGCGCAGCCATCGCTGTCGCCATGATCCTCCGGGCGATGCGCGCTTTCGACCACGACAACAGCGATGCCGGGCTCAGCTCGCTGATCACCGCGCTTCTCGTGAGAACCGAGACCGCCTCGGTGAGTCTCTGGCTCGGCGGCGGCGTGCTCTGGGCCGTGATCTGCGCCCGGCTGCTCATGCCCAGCTTCCTCGGTCTCAGCTATTTCTTCGAAGCGGCGATGATTCTGGCCGCGCTCTCGACGGGTTGGGATTACTGGGCCGCAAAGCACCTTCTTCTCGGCTTCGCAAAGGGACGCGCCATCCGCTACAGCGGCCGCTTCTACTCGGTCGGTGTGAAGATCGCCATGGTCTTCATCGGGTTCCTGCTCGTCGCCGGCGGGGCGATGGTCAACCTGATCTCAGCGAAAGTCTCGACCACGCTGGAGAATCTCGCCATCTCCTCGTCGCGCGACCGCTTCCAGCGCGTCCGCAGCGTGGCCGAGACGCTGGACGTCCGCGATCAGCGGAGGATCGACGGCCTTCGCGAGCTCATCCCCTCGGACCATGCCATCGACGTCATCGAGCACGACGAGACCGGGAGCGTGCTGACCACGAGCCCCGAGGATCCGCTGACGCCCGAGGAAGTCACGGAGATCCGGCGCATCGGCAAGGGCGACAGCTCGGCGTTCGTATCGCCGCACGTCATCATCTTCGCGCCGCTCAAGAACGGATCGATCATCGCCTTGCGGATTCCGTGGACGCCGTATCGGAACATCCCGGTGCAGATCATGACCTACACGCTGGGAATCGTTTTCTTGACCGCAATCGTCTTCTGCATTGCGACCTGGTTCCTGGCCCGTGACATCACGGGCCCGGTCAAGGAGCTGCGAGAAGCCGCGGCGGAGATGGCCCAGGGCAATTTCGACACCGCCAGCCGGATCTTTTCCGACGACGAGGTCGGTCAGCTTGCGGGCAGTTTCGGCGAGACCAGTACGAATCTGCGGCGGCTGCTCGGACGGATCGGCGGAAGCGGATCGGCGATCACGGAAGGCGTCCGCGTGATCACCGGCGGCACCGATTCGCTTCTGGAGCGGGCCCGCGATCAGGCCGAGGCGACCGAAGATGCGTCGCTCAGCGTCGAGAACGTGCGCGGCGGCGTGCGCGGCGTGCTCTCCGCCGCCGACACCGTCAGCGCCCTCACCCAGGACGCCTCCAGCCGCGCGCTCGAGCTTCAGGCATCGGCCGAGGAAGTCGCGCGCAACATGGACCACCTCTTTCAGTCGGTTGAGAAGACCTCGGCGTCGACGACGGAGATGAGCGCATCGATGGCCGAGATGTCCAAACGCACTGACGTGCTCGCCGGCATCGGCGACGAAGTGCTGTCGTTCGTGGCCCAGATGGATTCGACGATCGAGGAGTTGCGCCGGACCTCGCAGTCCACCGCGGAAATCTCGCGACAGGTGCGCGAGGACGCGGAGCTCGGCGGCCGGGCCGTCGAGAAGACCGTCGACGGGATCAACCTCTCGCAGGACCTCACGAACAGCACCGCAGATGTGCTCGATCAACTCCAGCAAAGTGCCGGTCAGATCAGCCAGATCCTCAACGTCATCGAGGAGATCACCGGACAGACGAATCTTCTCGCACTGAACGCCGCGATCATCGCCGCACAGGCCGGCGAGCACGGCCTCGGTTTCACGGTCGTCGCCGGCGAGATCCGCGAGCTCGCCGAGCGGACGCGCGGATCGACCAAGGAAATCGGTACGATCGTCAAGGCCGTGCAGTCGAGCTCTCGCCAGGCCGTGGCGAAGATCCACGAGGGCGTGCAGCGGGTGAAGGATAACGTCGACCTCGCCCGGAACGCCTCGGCCTCACTTGCCAAGATCGTCTCCAGCGCCACCAATTCGTACGAGATGGCGACGCAGATCTCCGGCGCCCTCGACGAGCAGGCCAAGGCCAGCCGGCATTTGCATGAGGTCACGTCGAGGATGTCCGAACACAGCGCGCAGATGAGCCGCGCGACGCGCGAGCAGGCGCGCGGAACGATGATGCTGGCGCAGGAGGCCGAGCGCGTGCGCGAGATTGCTCTTCAGGTGAAGAACGCCACTGACGAGCAATCGACGGCCGGCCGCGGCATCACCACGGCGATGGAGCGGATCGCCGACGATGCCCGAGCCATGCGCGACCTCTTGGAGCGGCAGCTCAACGAGACGGACCACATCGCCGAAGCCGCGAAGATGATGCTCGACATCGCCCAGGAGAACGATGCCACCGCCCGCGAGCTCCAGACCACGGTGCAACGCCTGGTCCAGAGCGGCCGCGATTTCGACGCCGAGGTGGGGAGGTTCAGGGTTACGTAGGACGAAGCGCGGTTATCGCTGGTGGAGCTCGTCTCGCGATTTTGGAGGAGTCCAGCGCAGATTGAGCCCTTTGCTGGAAGCGGTAATCGGCGCGACCGCCGCGAAACACAGTTGGTTAGGTGAGGAACGGGTTTAGTACTTGGACCGAGCCGTACTTTTGTCCGTTTGAAAGGTCCTCGGAATAGAGGATTTCCGCGCCGGATACTTGGGCGGCATGGACCACGAGGGCATCCCAGAACGAGATCTGGTACTGCTTTTCGAAATCGAGTGCCTGTAGGATCGCCTCTCCGCCGTTTACAATCACCTGCCAACTGAGATAGTCGGTGACAAGCTCGCGGACGGCCTTTGCGTTGAGCGGACGGCTGGACTTGCGTCGAAGATTCACGCACAGCTCTTGGAGCACCTGTGTGCTCACGACTCCGGAGCGTTCGCGCCACAGTTCCTCCACCAGCGCCTTGGCGCGCTCGTGCTTTGTGCCTGCGGCGGTGTCGTGGGCGTAAATCAGGATATTCGTGTCGACGAAGTACCTATCGCTCATGGAGCTCGTCTCGCGATTTTGGAGGAGTCCAGCGCAGATCGATCCCTTTGCGCAGGCGAGCTAGCGCTCGCCGGCGGGCGTGCTCAAACGCCTTCCGTTCACGCACGAGTGACTCCAGCCGGTCCGTGAGCAAAGCGCTCACCGAGCGGCCTTCCTCGGCGGCGATGACTCTCGCTTCGCGGAGAAGATCCGCATCGAGCTTGAGCGTGACGTTCGTCTTCATTTCGGGTTCTCCGTGCAGCACAAGTTTACGTGCTGGCGAGACCCTCGTCAATGTTCAGTCGGCGAGTCGTGTTGCGATTTCTCAGAGCTTCTCGAGCCGCACGTGCAGCTCGTTGCGGTCGAAATCGTAGGCCGCGCCGCTGATCGTGTCGACGATCGCTCCTGCTACGCCCGCGGGCACGAAGTGCCATGACCATCGCGACTTCTCGTCGTAGGGACCGAGGTTACGGTAAGTATCCGGCGAGGTCGTCCTGCCGAGGGCGACGCTCTTCGTGGCGTAGCCTTCCTTCGCAAACGTAAAGATGCACTGCTTCGCGCCGGGATGGAGCTCAACGCGTGTCGGGGTCTTCAGCTCGAGCATGCCGCTTCCGTCGCAGACGATTTGCACGATTGCGCCCGCGGGATCGGAGCTGACCGGAATCGGCCGGGCCCGGCCGCGCGAAGACATCGTCGCGCAGCCGGCGACCAGCAAGAGCAATAGGAAGAACGGCGTGAGGCGGGCGGGCATGAAGTTGTGCTGCTTGCGACGGCGCGTCATGCCAGGCGCGTTGGACGCGCCGTCGCGATTCAAACGCGGTTACGCGTTCGCGACCTTGCGAACGATGTCCTGGACCACGTTGCCGGCATCGCGGAGGCTGTGGGCCACGATCTCGGCCTGATCCTCGACGACATCCTTGACCTTCTTGATGTCCTTGTTCAGCTTGCGGCCGGCCTTGGGCGCATAGAGCAGGCCGAGGCCGACGCCGATGGCGGTGCCGACCAGGAATGTGACAGTG
>DASQGS010000306.1:0-4384 GCA_035632455.1 Thermoanaerobaculia bacterium
TGGCTCGCGCCCGTAGGCCGCTGGCACTTCTCCGCTGGCACTTGTCCGTTGCCGTTGCCGTTGCCGTTGCCGTTGGCGTCGCCGTCGCCGGATTTTGATTTTGACTCTTTGGTGACAAGGACGCGAAAGTCAAAGTCCGCCAACGGCGACGGCAACGGAATTGCTGCTGAGGGCTCGTGATGCCAGCTTCGGTTCCCGAGTCAGCAGTCCTGTGTTCTCTGTCGCCGGTTGCCTGCGAGGGCGCGTGTACAATCGCGCCCGTCCGATGGAGCGACTCAGAAGGCTCGCCCCGTTCCTCAAGCCGCTGTTGATCGTGGCCCTCTTCGGGATCGCTCTGCGCATCCTTCAGGACGCCCTTGCGCACTATCGGTATCGCGATGTCATCGCCTACCTCAGGACCCTCGGGCGCGAGCGGATCATTCTCGCCGTCGCCCTGACGATCCTCGGGTACTTGGTCATGACCGGCTACGACACGCTCGCGTTCCGGTACATCCGGCACCGGCTCCCCTACCTCAAGATCGCCCTGGCCTCCTTCATCGGCTACGCATTCAACAACAACGCCGGATTCTCCGGCCTGGTCGGCGGATCGCTTCGCTATCGCCTCTACAACGCCTGGCGGCTCACGGCCATCGAGATTGCAAAAGTCATCGCGTTCTGCACGATCAGCTTCTGGCTCGGCTTCGTTCTTCTTGGCGGCACCTTCTTCATCGTCGCGCCGCCGCAGGTGCCACCGTCGATCCATCTCCCGTTCAATTCAGTTCGGATCCTCGGCGTTCTGATGATGCTTCCCGCGATCGCCTACCTCGGATGGATCGCGATTCGGAGGAAGCCGGTCAGGATTGGCGCGTGGGAGCTCGAGCTTCCGACCGCAGGCCTCTTCGTGGCCCAGGTCGTCGTCTCGATCGTCGACTGGGTCATCGCCGCGAGCGTGCTCTACGTTCTGCTGCCCGAGGCGAACCCGCTGACCTTCGCGCGATTCGTCGGCATCTTCCTCCTCGCCCAGATCGCCGGAGTGGTCAGCAACGTCCCGGGCGGGCTCGGCGTGTTCGAAGCCATCATCCTCGTCTTTCTGGCTCCCTACTATCAGGCCTCATCGATCCTCGGCGCGCTGGTCGCTTTCCGCGGAATCTACTACCTCCTTCCCTTGATCGCGGCCACGCTCCTCCTGACCGCGCACGAGATTATCGAGAAGCGCGAAGGCGTGGCGCGCGTGGCCCGGATCTTCGGGCGCTGGGCTCCCGGCATCGCTCCGCAGGTGCTCGCCTTCACGACGTTCATCGGCGGCGCGGTGCTGCTCTTCTCCGGCGCCACGCCGACGCTCATGAGCCGCGCGCGCTGGCTGCGCTTCTTCGTGCCGTTGCCGATCGTCGAGATCTCGCACTTCTTCGGGAGCATCGCCGGCGGTGCCCTGCTGTTGCTCGCGCGCGGCCTGCAGCGAAGGCTCGACGGCGCCTACCAGATGACGGTGGTCGTTCTGAGCGCGGCCATCATCTTCCAGCTCTTCAAGGGCGCGGACTTCGAAGAAGCGATCATTCTCGCGGTCATGCTCGCCGGCATCGTCAGCGCCCGACGGCACTTCTATCGAAAGGCCTCGTTGCTGAACGAGGGATTCGGACCGGGTTGGATCGCGGCAATCGCGCTCGTTCTCATCTCCACGGTGTGGCTCGGATTCTTCTCCTTCAAGCATGTGGCCTACTCGAGCGATCTCTGGTGGAGGTTCCAGTTCCGCGCCGACGCTCCTCGCTTTCTGCGCGCTTCGGTCGGCGTGGTCTTCGCCCTGCTCCTCTTCGCGATCCGGCGCTTGTTGCGTCCCGCGCCGCCGGAACCCGAGCTTCCGACAGCGGTAGAGCTGGAGCACGCGACCAGCGTCGTGCGATCGGTGCCGGCCAGCGCGGCGAACCTCGCCCTTCTCGGCGATAAGCCCATCCTCTTCAGCGAGAGCGGCCTGGCCTTCATCATGTACGGAGTCGAAGGGCGGAGCTGGATCGCCATGGGAGATCCTGTCGGATCGGAGGAGGAGTGCTCGGAACTGGTCTGGAAGTTCCGCGAGCTTTGCGACCTCCACGCCGGCTGGCCTGTGTTCTATCAAGTGAGGCGGTCCACCCTGCACCTCTATCTCGAGCTCGGGTTGACGATTCTGAAGATCGGCGAGGAGGCCCGCGTGCCGCTCGACACTCTCTCGCTCGAGGGCGGCTCGCGAAAGTGGATGCGCAAGATGCAGCGCCGTGTGGAGGCCGAGGGATGCTCGTTCGAGATTCTGACCGCGGAGCAACTGGATGCCGCGCTACCGGCGCTGCGCACGATCTCCGACGGCTGGCTGGCCGAGAAGCGGACGCGCGAGAAAGGCTTCTCGCTCGGCTCTTTCAGCGAGGGCTACATACGGCAGTTCCCGGTCGCCGTCATCCGGAAAGCTGACGAGATCGTTGCATTCACGAACATCTGGACGAGCGCCGGAAAAGAGGAGATGTCAGTCGATCTTATGCGGCACGTTGAGTCTGCGCCGAGCGGCGTCATGGATTACATTTTCCTGAGCCTCATGTTGTGGGGCCAGCAAGAAGGATATCGCTGGTTCAACCTCGGTATGGCACCGTTGTCGGGATTGGAGAATCGCGCGCTTGGACCGTTGTGGAATCGGTTCGGGGCGCTGGCGTACCGGCTCGGCGAGAACTTCTACAACTTCCAGGGCCTCCGCCAGTACAAAGAGAAATTCGATCCGGTGTGGGAGCCGATCTACCTCGCGTCTCCCGGCGGGATGAAGCTCCCGGTGATCCTGACGAATCTCGCGGCACTGATCTCAGGAGGCCTTCGCGGCGTGATTGCAAAGTAATTTGGAGTTGGTGGCACAGACACTCCTGTCTGTGCCCGAGCTTGGAGCCGTCTGATGTCATTTCTGTCAGGCACAGACAAGAGTGTCTGTTGTGCCACGCTCTGCTGCTTCGCCGCCCTGTCATTGCAGGCCGCAGGCGCGAAGCCGGAGGCGCCTCTTCCGATCATCGAGGTACCGGCGACCCAGGGCACAAGCGACACGCTGGTCGTGCTTGTCTCGGGCGATGGCGGCTGGGCCGCGATCGACAAGGCCATCGCCAAGGCTCTCGCAACCAAAGGCATGCCGGTAGCCGGACTCAACGCTCTTCAATACTTCTGGACGAAGCGAACGCCCGAGCAGGCGTCCCGCGACCTCGAGATTATCGTCGAAAGGTACACGGAGAGGTGGAAGATGAGCCGCGTCGTGTTCATCGGGTATTCTCGCGGTGCGGACGTGCTTCCGGCGATGATCAACCGCCTGCCCGAGGCGACGAAGGCGCGGATTCGTCTGATCGCGCTCCTGGGGCCGAGCCCGAAAGTCCAGTTCGAATTCCACATGGCGGACTGGCTGCGCGATCCGGCGAGCGGGGAGCTGGTGAAGCCTGAGGTCGACAAACTGCGCGGCCAGAAGATCCTCTGCCTTTGGGGCGAGGACGATAAGGATTCTCTCTGCAGCGGGCTCGCCGGTGAAGGCATAAGCGTGGTCACGCTGAAGGGCTCGCATCACTTCGATGGCGGCTACGAGCGCTTGGCCGGCATCATCCTCGAGCATATGTAGGTGGAATCGTGCGCATGACACCGATCGTTGCGATTGCGCTTTTCGCCGCCGCTCTTTCCGCGGTCGCGCCCGTCTCACAGACCGACGATCGCTGCAATGCGCGCGCCGGCGTGGCCGGCCTGCCGCTCATCGAGCTGCCCGTGGCGAAGGCGGGGGGACGTTTCGCGATCATGATCTCCGGCGACGGCGGTTGGCGGCGCATCGACACGAAGGTGACCGGCCGGCTCCGCGACGCCGGCGTGCCAGTCGTCGGATTCCTGGCGCCGGAGTATTTCGCGACCCTGCGCACGGCCGACGAGTCAGCCTGCGCTTTGGAGCGGATCATCAGGACGTATCGCGTCCGGTGGAAGCGGGAAAAGGTTCTGCTGATCGGCTATTCGCGCGGCGCAGACGTCCTGCCGTTCATGGTCAGCCGCCTTTCGCCCGATGTCCGTCAGTCCGTCGAAGTCATCGCCCTCCTCGGCCTCGAGCGGACGATCGATTTCCGCTATCACCCGAGCTGGATTCCGTTCTATCACCCAAAGGAGAAGCAATACCAAGTGCTGCCGGAGGTCGAGAAACTGCGCGGGCAGACGGTCCTCTGTTTTCACGGAGCGCGAGAGAAAGACTCGCTCTGCCGCCAGCTCGACCGCGCGGCGTTCACGGTCATCGCCGAGCCCGGCGGCCACCATTTCGCCGGCAGATACGACGACATCGCCGCGGCGATCCTCGCGGCACGGAAGGGCAAGCGCTAGTAGGGGCGCACGGCTTGCGCCCGCAGCTCCCCGTCGTTGATTGCCTCGCTGCTGCCGTCCGCCCGGA
>DASQGS010000307.1:0-10878 GCA_035632455.1 Thermoanaerobaculia bacterium
TACGGGCACGAGGACATCATCGAGACCTACTACACCGCGCGTATCTATCGCGGCGTTTCCATCGCCGGAGATCTTCAGTGGATTCGAAATCCGGCCTTTAACCGCGATCGCGGGCCGGAGCTGGTGCGAAGTCTGCGGCTACACATCGACCTGTGACGACAAAGGGGTTTTGCTAACAGACCAACTTATTGCTTTGCCGGGCGTCTACGTAACCGAGAATTAGTCAGATGCAGGCCATTGACAATACTTCGCTCGACGAGCGACTAAGAGAGTTCCGGTCCATACCTTTCACCATGGCGGGCATCTGGTCGGGATGACGCAGAGGGCGGAATACGATGCGGTATTGACTGAATTCCTGGCAGGACTGGCCGCCCCGCCCAGGGGTGAACAGTTGTAGCTCTTGTACAAGTGCAGAGCTATCGCGCGGCGCGCCGGCGCGCGAACAACACATTGATCTCGTGATAGTCGGCGAAGTAGACGTCGCCGGCGTCGTTGACAGCCACGCCGGTCGGCCGAAGCAATGGCCACAATAGCGTCAACGCACTGCCGGTTGTTCGACTCAATCTGCCGATGATGCTCTCTCTGCTGTCGGCGAAGTAAATGTTTCCGCCGCTATCGAGCGCCAGCCCTTCCACGTCAGTCAACCACAAGAGCACAGTCAATTGCTGGGTTACGGGACTCCACTGACTAATGGCACCGAAGAAGTCCGCGATGTAGACATTGCCCGCTTCGTCCAGGGCCAGACCTTGAGGGAAGTCGAGATCCTCGGCCAGATCCACGAGCTGTTGAGTGGAAGCGACCCACTTCTTGATCATTCCGTTAAATGCGTCGGCAATGTAGATGTTTCCCGCACCATCCACCGCCAGGGAAGTTGGGTACCACAGACCTGAAGCCACAACCGTGGTGACGCTACGGGTCAAGGGACTCCACTTTTTGACGGCGTTGTTTCTCGAGTCGGCGATGTACACGTTTCCTGACCGATCGACCGCTACACCGTGCGGCTCGTTCAGCCCCGACGAGACCAGTGTCGTGACCTGTCGAGTCGCAGCACTCCACTTCCGGACGACGTTGTTGCCTGAATCAGCAACGTATACGTTGCCATCTCCGTCAATTGACAGGGCGTTGTATCCAGATAGGATCGGTGAAATCACGGTCGCTACTTCGTGGGTCCGAACATCCCACCTTTGGAGCGCATTGTTGTACGTATCGGCAATGAACACGTTGCCGGAGCCGTCCACAGCCAGACCGGACGGAAGATACAGTCCGCTCTGCACGAGCGTAGACAGTACACCCGTCGAGCTGTTCAACATCTTGATGGCATTGTTGTTGGTATCGGCGATGTAGACATTGCCGACCGAGTCCACGGCAACTCCGCCAGGAGAGTCAAGCCTTGCCGTCGCTATCGTAGTGATCTGCTTGGTCGCCGGCGCCCACATCTTGACGGCGTTGTTGCCGGAGTCGGCGATGTAAACGTTACCAGCACTGTCGACGGCGACTCCATGAGGAGCGATCAGACCAGCCGAGACGAGTGTCGTGAGCTGCCGAGTCGCGGCGGTCCACTTCTCGATTGTGTTGTGGTGAGCATCAGCGATGTACAAGTTGCCGAAGGTGTCCATTGCGACGGCATCGGGCTGGATGGATGGAATCAGCCTGACGATCGCGGCGGAACCGATATCGGCGTGCATGAGCAACAGAATCGTGGCTGCGACTCCAGCGAGGAGTGCAGAGGTTCGATGGCATCTCGTCATGGCGGCTCCTGTCCTGACACTCACTCCCTGAAACTGCCGTCAGTGCCGCACGGCATGACTGCGGGGCGGTTTGACCGTCATGATGGCCGCGCTGTCGGCGGTGTTGCCACAGTCGTTCGTGACCCGGCACCAGTACGATTTGGTGACATTCGGGATCATGGATACCGTACTGCCCCTGCCGACGGGCGTGGAGATGTCGCCCGTCTTGCCCTGGTACCAATCGTACACAAACGATGTTCCGCCACTTGCTGTGATTGAGAGTTGAACGATGTTGCCAACCATGATCGCGTTCGGAATTCCGGCAACCATAGGGGAGCAGGGGCCAGTCATTGTCAGTGTGCTGGCGTCAGTAATGTAGATGTTGTCTGCGCCGTCGACTGCCACGCCCCGCGTCCAGTACAGGCCGGCGTTCCGAGCGACTGCCGTGATTCCCTGGGTCGATGCGTTCCACCGCGCGACCCCGCCGCCATTCACCGCCGCCCAGTACACGTTGCCCAGCCTGTCCACAGCGATACCAGCCGGGTAGCTTGCTTTCGTGATGGCAGTGAGTCGCTGGGTCGAGACGCTCCATTTCAAGATCACGCCGCTGGCGGGGTCGTCGGCGATATAGATGTTGCCGGCGCTGTCCAACGCCACGCCAAGCGGATTACTCAGTCCGACCCCGATCAGCATGGTGAGCTGCCGGGTGGCCACGCTCCACTTCTGGATGGCGTTGTTCCCCGTGTCCGCGATGTAGACGTTTCCGGCGTCGTCGACCGCCAAGCCCCATGGATTGCGCAATCCAGACGACACGAGGGTCTCGACCGAATGGGTCGCGGCACTCCATTTCTTGATGACGTTGTTGCCAGTGTCCGCGATGTAGACGTCGCCGCCGGCATCGACCGCTACGCCGTAAGGGTAGCTCAGCCCGGACGATATAAGCGTCGTGACCAGGCCTGTGGTAGCGCTCCACTTCTTGATCGCCTGATTCACGCCGTCCGCCAGGTAGACATTGCCGGCGCGATCCACCGCGACGCCACAGACTCCCGAAAGCTCCGAAGACACGACCCGCGTAGTCTGACCAGTCGCTTCATTCCACTTCACGATGGCATTGGCGACCCAGTCTGAGATGTAGAGGTTGCCGGCGCTGTCGACCGCCACGGCCGACGGTTCACCCACGCCGGGCACATCGATTCGCGAGACCGATTGCGTTGCAGCGCTCCATTTATGAACGCTGGCGTAGCCGTTGAAGTAGATGTTGCCTGCTCCGTCCACAGTCACACCAAAGGGAGTTACGCCAGATACCAGAGTCGTGATCGTCTGCGTGGCGGCGGTCCATTTCTTGATGGCGTTATAGTCGGAATCGGCAATGTACAGGTTGCCTTCACCGTCGACGGCGATACCGCTCGGCGTACGCACGTCAAAAGGGGAGTGGATGATCGCGGCGACTTGACCTGTGGCTGCAGCCCACTTCTTGATCGAGCCGTCATAGTCCCCAAAGAAGACATTGCCAGCCGAGTCGACGGCTACACTCAGAATGTCTCCGCCGGCGATCGTTGTGACCTGGTGCGTTGCGACGCTCCATTTTGCGACGCGACCGTTACCATCGGCGACGAAGACATTGCCGGCGCCGTCGACCGCCACGCCGGATGGGTCGTTTATCTCCGACGACGACAGAAGTGTACTGACTTGGTGGGTCGAGGCATCCCACTTTCGTATGGCATTGCCCGAGGTGTCGGCGATGAAGACGTTTCCGGCATTGTCCACCGCCAAGCCAAACGGGGCAGAGATGACCGCTGGAATCAACGTCACCGTCGCCGCGAAGCCGGTGCTGGCGTGCGTGACTGTCAGTGCCAGAGCAAGGAGAGCGATCAGTGCTGCTGGTGGGATGGTGTGACGCTTCACATCAGGCTCCTCGTAGGCGGCCGGTTCAACCGGCGACCCATCATAGTCGCTGATGGATGCGATCATTCAAACTTGTGATGCCTTGTTGTGAGGATTGCCGCCTTGAGCGATCTCCAGATCTCTACCGTGGTACCGCCGGTCGGTGATTCTTGATACCTATCGCCGTACCGCGTAGAGAATCCCTATGCCCCGGCCGCCTTTGCCTCTGCGACCAGCGTTCTGCGGAGTACCTTGCCCACCATGGTCTTCGGTAGATCCTTGCGGAACTCGATGTGTGCTGGAACCTTGTAGGGCGCGAGCTTGTCCTTGCAGAAGGTCCGGAGCGTTTCGGCGTCGACGTCTGCGGCATCAGAGCGCAGAACGATCCAGGCATAGACGACCTCGCCCTTGCGCTCGTCGGGCATTCCGGCCGCTCCTGCTTCGGCGACTGCGGGATGCGATGCCAGCACCTCCTCGATCTCCCTTGGCCAGACCTGGAAGCCGCTGGTCTTGATCAGGTCCTTCTTTCTGTCGACGATGAAGAGATACCCCTCCTCGTCCAGCGTCCCGAGGTCGCCGGTGTAGAGCCAGATCCGGCCGGCAGCATCGGGCCGGAGAACCTCGGATGTCTCGGCCGGGTTGTTCCAATAGCCGGTCATGAGCTCCGGAGCGTGGATGACGATCTCGCCGATCTCCCCGGTTGGCATTTCCCGACTGCCGTCATCGGCATCGACGATGCGTACGGTCACGTCGGGCAACGGCATACCGACCGAGCCGACCTTATTCGCCCCGCGATAGGGATTGGCGCAGCAGGCCATGGTGGCCTCGGTCAGCGAGTAACCCTCTACGATGCGGCCGCCGGTAAGGCTCTCGAAGCGCTTCTTCGTCTCGGCCATCAGCGGCGCGGCTCCTGAGAAGCAGGCCTTGATGGAACGGAAGTCGATCTTCTCTGAGGCGACCTCGGGGCGGCCGAGCAGCGCGGTGAAGAGCGTCGGCACGCCGCAGAACAACGCCGGCGATTCGCGGTTGATCGTAGCCAGCACGTCGCCGAGGTCGCGCGGATTCGGCACGAGGATCAATGGAATGCCGCGCATCAGGGTCATGCTCTGCGCGCCGGCGAAACCGTAAGTGTGGAACAGCGGCAGAGGAAGCATGATCGATGCTTTGGGTCCGATGAGCGGCTCGTTCAGCCAGGCCAGGAGTTGCGTGCCGGCGGCGACAAGTCCGCGATGCACGCCGAGGACGCCCTTCGGCGTGCCGGTCGTGCCGCCGCTCATCAGGATCATGGCCGGGTCGTCGGGCCTGGCCACGGCGACGGGGTTGCCCAACGCCGCACCTGCCGTCAGGACGTCCTGGAACCAGTGGTCGCCCGCCTGCAGCGCGATGCGGTGCCCTTCCTTCTTTTCTTTCACCACGGTGAAGAGGAAGCGAAGGATCCCAGGCAGGTACTCCTTGATATTCGTGGCGATGACGAGCTCGAGCGACGTGCGCGACTGGATGGCCTTGATGTGTCCGTAGAACGGCGTCAGGACGATGATCGCCCGGGGCCGCGTGGTGCCGAGCGATTGCTCGAGCTCGCGCTCGGTGTAGATCGGGTTCTGCGGGATGACCAAGCCGCCGAGCTTCCAGACCGCGAGCTCGGCGATGACGAACTGCGGGCAGTTCGGCAACACGAGCGCGACGCGGTCGCCTCGCTTCAGGCCGAGCTTCGCGAGCCCCTGGGCGAAGGAATCGCTGGCTTGGTCGATCTCGCGGAATGAGAGATGCCGGCCTTTGAACGCCAGAGCGATGGCATCGGGCCGCTGCCGGGCATGCTCCGCGACGAAGTCGACGAGCGTCTTGTCGGGATAGGAGTCGATTGCGAGAGGAACGCCGGGATCGTAATGGTGGAGCCAGGGTGAAGGCATCGATCAGCTCCGCGAGGTTTCGTTCTGAGCGCGGACTATAGATTCGATGACGGCAGTGTGCAATGAGGTTTCGATGGCGGTGGGATCCCCGAATTCACTCGAAGGCATTGATCCTTGTCCTTGGTCAACGAAAGCGGCAGCGAGCTGCAGCACTCCAAAAGCGAGCTCGGAAGTGAACTCGGAAGCGACCGACTTCCGAGCTGCTTCAGAGTAGGTTTCCGAGCTTGGTCGATTCGCTCTTGGCGCGACGAGCGACCTCCCTGTTTCAAAAGATCTGCCGATGGTCAACGAAAGCGGCAGCGAGCTGCCGCAGTCCATAGAGCTGCCGCACTCCAAAGTTGTAAACTTCATTCCTGGATGACGCCGCTTCTCTTCTTCCTCACCGTTGCCGCAATCTCATTCGCTGCCGGATTTCTCGGCTCGCTCCTCGGCTTGGGCGGCGGGATCATCGTCGTCCCAGCGCTCACGCTTCTGTTGCACATCGATATCCGCCTCGCCATCGGCGCCTCGATCATCTCCGTCATCGCGACGTCGAGCGGCGCCGCCGCGGCCTACGTGCGCGATCGCCTGGCGAATCTGCGCGTGGCCATGTTTCTCGAACTGGGGACCACCACCGGGGCAATCACCGGCGCATGGCTCGCCGGAATCCTCCACCCGCGCTGGCTCTTCATTCTCTTCGGCGCCATCCTCGGTTACTCCGCCGTGGCCATGCTGCGCAGGCGTCCGATGCCGTATCTCAAGCACGCCGCGCATTCGACTCTCACCCGGCGCCTGAACCTGCAGAGCTCCTTCTTCGACGATGCTCGCGGCCAGGAGATCCTCTACGAGCCGGTGCGGCCAGGGGTGGGGCTCTCGTTGATGTATGTCGCAGGCATCGTCAGCGGTCTCCTCGGCATCGGCTCGGGCGCGCTGAAAGTGCCGGCCATGGATCTGGCCATGGAGTTGCCGATCAAGGTCTCGACGGCCACGAGCAACTTCATGATCGGCGTGACCGCTGCCGCGAGCGCGGGCCTCTACTTCGCGCGCGGACAGATCGATCCCTTCATCGCCGCCCCGGTGGCCGTCGGCGTGATGGCCGGAGCGTTCGCGGGCTCGAAGATCCTCGCTCGCGTCAGCAGCAGGGCGGTGAGGATGACCTTTGTCGTTGTCCTCGTGATCGTGTCGTTGCAGATGCTGCTGCGCGGAGTGCGCGGATGAGCGTTGAGCCGGTTCATGAGCCGCATTGGGTGGACGTCGCCATCTCGCGCCTGCTGCGCGGCGGCGTGATCATCAGCATCGCCGTCGTGCTGATTGGAATCGTGGTGTCGTTCGCTCACCACCCGAGCTACTTCTCGTCGCGACCGGCCCTCGGCGCGCTGACGAATCCAAACGGCCGCTTTCCCAACACCATCCCGGCGGTCATGCGCGATGCCGGGAACCGGCGAGGACAGGCCATCGTGATGATCGGACTCCTGCTCCTCATTGCCACGCCGGTCGCGCGCGTGGCGCTTTCCGTCGGAATCTTCGCCATCGAGCGCGATCGCCTTTACGTCGCGATCACCGTCGCTGTGCTGCTGCTGCTGATCGCATCATTCTTGATCGGCGCCGCCGGCTGAGCGGCGCACTCCGCGCAAACCACCGGATCGCAGAAGTACAATTCCCCTATGACATCGCACAGCGACGACAGCCTCCGAACCGGCGTTCCCGAGATCGACTCGGAGCACGCCGTCCAAATCGAGCTCCTCCACGCACTCGAACGGGCCCTGACCGACGCCGATCAGACCAGGGCCCTCGAGATCATCTCTCAGCTTCAGGACTACACCAGCCTCCACTTCGCCTCGGAGCAGCTCCTCATGCGCATGAACGACTATCCGGCCTTCCGCGCTCACGAGCAGGAGCACGGCAACCTCCTCGACGAGCTCCGCACGCTTCGCTCCAACATCGAAGCCGCGCAACCGGGCTCGCATCACCTCATCGCCAACTCCATCACCCGCTGGCTCATCGGCCACATCCAATCCTCGGACCAGGCCCTCGCAGACTTCCTGAAACAGGCGCGGGAACCGAAGTAAGGCGTAGGCGTTGGGCGGACGCCGAAGCGAGGTGCAGTGATACGGTCTCCCGCCATGGAGAAAATGCTAATCTTTCGCGCCATGCGCCGACTGAACTTCGCTCTCCTCCTCGCTCTTGCCGCCTCGCCGCTTCTTGCCGCCAATCGCCTTCCGCAGAACGTCATTCCTGATCACTACGCCATCCGGATCGCGCCTGATCTCGCAGCGGAGACGTTCGCCGGCGAGGAGACGATCGACGTCGACGTCAAGGAGTCGACCGACTCGGTGGTCCTTCACAGCATCGGCCTCACGCTGCGCGACGTGGCGATCGATGCCGGCGGCAAGCATCTCACCGGCACCGTGACCGCAGACGAGGCGAACGAGACGGTCGCGATCAAGCTCTCCGAGGCGGTGCCGGCCGGCCGCGCGGCGCTCCATGTTGTGTTCGACGGGAAGCTGCTCCCTCAACTCCGCGGGCTCTATCTGAGCAAGACGGCAAAGCGCAAATACGCGGCCACACAGTTCGAGGCCCAGAGCGCGCGGCGCGCTTTCCCCTGTTTCGACGAGCCGGCGATGAAGGCGACGTTCGACATCACGCTCGTGGTCGATGCCGGCGACACGGCGATCTCGAACGAAGCCATCGTCTCCGACAAGCCGGCGGGCGAGGGGAAACACGCCCTGAAGTTCGGGACCACGAAGCGGCTGCCGACGTATCTCGTGGCCATGCTCGTCGGCGATTTCCAGTGCATCGAGGGAACGGCCGACGGCCTCCCGATCCGCGTCTGTACGACGCCGGGCCTCCAGAACCTCGGACACTTCGCGCTCGCCGCAGCCCAGGCATCCATCTCGTTCTTCAATCGCTACTACGACATCAAGTACCCGTTCGGAAAGCTCGACATGATCGGCATTCCTGACTTCGCCGCCGGAGCGATGGAGAACGCCGGGGCGATCGTCTACCGCGAGACGGACCTGCTGATCGACGAGAAGACGGCTTCGACCATCGTGCAAAAGCGCGTCGCCGAGGTCGTGTCGCACGAGGTCGCGCACATGTGGTTCGGCGACCTGGTGACGATGAAATGGTGGAACGATCTCTGGCTGAACGAGGGATTCGCGACGTTCATGTCCGAGAAACCGATCGAAGCGTGGAAACCGGAATGGCGCGTCGATCTCAACAAACCGCTGCTGAACGATGAAGCTCTCACGGTCGACTCGCAACGCTCGACCATTCCCATCCGTTCCGAGGGCGCGGGCTTCGACCCCGGTATCACGTATGGCAAGACCGCGGCGGTGCTCCGCATGATCGAAGCGTGGATCGGGCCGGACACGTTCCGCGACGCCATTCGGATCTATCTGAAGAAGTATTCGTTCAGCAACGCCGCGGCCGAGGACTTTTGGGGAACGATGAAGGAATCGTCGAAACAGCCCGTCGACAAGGTGCTGGCTTCGTTCATCGACCTCCCCGGCCCGCCGCTGCTCCACGTGAGCGAGAGCTGCACCGCAGGCAAGCGCCAGGTGACGATCGCGCAGGAACGGCTGCTCCCGGGCAACCAGGCTCCGGAGACACAGACCTGGACGATCCCGATCTGCGGCCGCGCGCTCGGCTCGAAGGCAAATGAGCCGTGCCAGCTCACCGGCGAAGGCAAGAGCACGCTGACATTGTCGTCGTCATGCGATCAGCCCTTCATGATCAGCCGTGGCGGCGCAGGCTACTTCGTGGTCGATTACCCGCCCCCCGACCGCGCCGCGTTCCGCAAGGCGTTCGCCGAGCTCACGCCGGCCGAGCGCATCGCCTATCACGGAAACGAATGGCTGCTGGTGCGCACTCTCCGGCGCGATGCCGGCGAGTACCTCGCTCTCTTGCGCGCTCTGCCGCGTCCGCAAGAGCGTCCGCTGGTGACGGCGATCGCGGATAACCTCGTGTATCTCCACGATCGCCTCGCGGGCGACGCGAATCGCGCGGCGTTCGGCGCTTTCGTCCACGACGCGCTGCGCGGCTACGCACCGGTCACGTGGGACAGGCCGGCGGGCGAGACGAGCGAGCAGCGGATCTCCCGCGCCTCCGTGCTCTGGACGCTCGGCTATGCCGCGGGCGATCCCGAAGTGATCGCCGGCGCGCGCCGCGTCGCCGCGCAGTACATGAAGGAGCCGTCGTCGGTCGACGCGCTGATCGGCGAGCGAGCCCTCCGCCTCGCGGCCGTCCATGGCGACGAGGCGTTTCTCAATCTGGTCATGGAGCAACTGGCGAAGGCGCCGAGCCCTGAGCTCGCGCTCCGCTACCGCAACCTTTTGCCGCTGTTCCGCGATCCGGCCACGGCGGCGCGCGCCACCGACTACATCTTCAGCGACAAGGTGCGCGCGCAGGATCTGCCGATCGTCGCCTCGGCACTCCTCAACGATCCGATGACGCGCGCCCGAGGGTGGGAAGCGGTGAAGAGCCACTGGGCCGAGATGGAGAAGCGCGCGCCGAACGCCCTCGGCCGCATCGTCCTTGGTGCCTCCGGTTTCTGCGACACCGAGGCGAAGAAAGACGTCGAATCGTTCCTCGCCGCCCATCCCACGCGATTCGGTCAGCGCGGAGCGAGTCGTGCCGCGGAATCGATCAACACCTGCATCGCCTTCCGCTTCATGCATCAGAAGTCATTCGATGAAGCGCTGGCGGCGAAGAGCGGCGGAGGCGTGCAGGCGAAGTGAGGCGCGCTGCCTCGCTCGCCGGGACGGTAGAGTGACGATGGAAGCGTTGCCCGTAGCCTCGCCACCGCTCCCGCCGAAAGTTACGCCGCGGCCCTAGCTCCGATTCGCCGAGACCGCGAGCGCGCGTCGAAGCGAATCGACGGCATCGACGGAATCGATTGTGATGCCGCGCCGCACGGCAATTCGACGACCTCGCCGGCGCTCACATGGAGAGCGCCGCCGTACACGTTCCACACCAGCACTCCGCGATCGAGCGGCTCGATGCAAAGGAGCGTCAGTGAAGGGGCAGGAAACGGCGAACTAGGAGCGGAACGTGGCCGCCGATCCGTCGGGTTCCGAGGTTCGCCAGCGCACACACTCGAAGAGGACTTCGGCGGCATTGACGAGGCGCAGCGCCAGCAGCCGATCGTGACGGGTGACAACCCCGTTCATGCGGTGGCCTTCGGTAGCGGCACGAGCAGCAGGTCGCCGATCGAATAGTCGCGTTCCGTCTCGCCGCGCACCACCCTCGCGGAGACGATGAACTCGACGCCTGCACTCATCGCGGCTCGCTCGGGCCCTTCGCTGCACTCCAGTTCGAGGGCGAGCGATCCGACCGTCCCAGGCGGGAGGTCGAGCGCATATCGATGCGCGGTGCCATCG
>DASQGS010000308.1:0-3451 GCA_035632455.1 Thermoanaerobaculia bacterium
GAGGAAAAGTGATCAGTGCTCAGTGGTCAGGACGCGAGAGGCTTGATTGTCTTATTGACGGGTGTGATGCATGACCGTAGACTCTTACTTCCACACTCGCTCTCTGTCCGCCACACAGACTATGAGCGATTCCTACCGCGACTTGATCGTGTGGCAAAAGGCGATGTCACTCGTCGTTTCCATCTATCGAAGCACCGCGGAGTATCCGCGCGAGGAGAGATTTGGGCTGACGGCGCAGACCCGTGGAAGCGCAGTCTCGATTCCCTCGAATATTGCCGAGGGACATGGACGCCTCGGCAGACGCGAATGGGAGCAGTTCCTCGGCTACGCCCGCGGATCGCTACTGGAGCTCGAGACTCAGGTGATCCTGGGGAAGAGACTTCAGTTTCTGGACGACGCAACGGCTAGCGGCTTACTCGCGCGCACCGCCGAGATCGGAAGTATGCTCAACGGTCTCCTCGCGTCCATCGCCCGCCGGCAGCCTCGAAAGTCTTTCTCATTGCAACGGCCCAAGACCCGAGACGAGACATCCCGACCAACGGAGAACCAACCAATCCCGAAAGAATCACGTGACGACTGACTGACCACTCGCACAACTGACCACCGACTACCACCGACCACTGACCACTGACCACCGACCACTGACACCCTGGCCACGGACCGCTCGCAACCTGACTACCGAGACCGACCACTCGCCCAACTGACCACTGACCACTCAGACCCTGACGCGCCACTCACTCAAGTCACGACAAACAGACCCGGAGACACCCATGCCCCTCACTCGCGATCAAATCGTCAAACGCGCCGCGCAGGAGCTTCGCGACGGTTATTACGTCAACCTCGGGATCGGAATGCCGACCCTTGTGGCCAACAACATCCCGCCGGGCATGGAAGTCATCCTGCAATCCGAGAACGGCATTCTCGGGCTCGGGCCGTTCCCGGCGGATGAGGACGTCGATGCCGATCTCATCAACGCCGGCAAGCAGACCGTGACGGTGCTTCCGGGCGCCGCGTTCTTCTCGTCAGCCGATTCCTTCGGCATGATTCGCGGCGGCAAGATCGACATCTCGATCCTCGGCGCCATGCAGGTCTCAGAGCGCGGCGACATCGCCAACTGGATGGTGCCCGGCGCGATGGTCAAAGGCATGGGCGGAGCCATGGATCTCGTCTCCTCGGCCAAGCGCCTGATTGTGACGATGGAGCACGTCACGAAGAAGAAGGACAAGAAGATCCTCCGTAACTGCGCTCTGCCACTCACCGGCGTCGGCTGCGTCGATCGGATCATCACCGAGTATTGCGTCCTCGACGTCACCGACGATGGCCTGCGCCTCATCGAGATCGCTCCCGGCACATCGGTCGACGAGGTTCAGGACCTCACCGAGCCGCGCCTGATCGTCGACGGAGCCTTGAAAGAGATCGCGGTGTAGTCGGGGTTACCGAACGCACCCGCCCGCCGAGTTGGACCACTCGTCTTGATAGCCGTACGTGTGACCATCCGAGGCATGCTCAAGGAACGGCGCTGGACCCCAGAGACAAAGGTCATCCCCCTCGATTCCTGACGGGTCGAACCAGCCGTTGTGATCGGGATCGATGAACATCTCGCGGGAGCTGTGAATCACGAACAACTCTTCGTTCTGCGACGCGTTGAATCCCGTTGCCTGACAGCCGGAGCAGCTCGGGAACGGCTGCACCGTGTAGCGCACCTCGGTGCCGTCGGTGAACGTCGAGTGATACGTGCAATAAGCCACGTTCGGCCCGCCGCACGACGTCGACCCTCCGCTGATCGAGTAATACCCGCGCGGCAGACAGACCTCGTACACCGCCTTCGCATCGTAAGTGCCGTGGAAGTACTTCTTGATCTCGGCCTTGACCATGGCGTCGGTTACCGCCGTTGCCGACGGATTCGTCGGATCGAACACATCCGCCTGCCCATGGAAATTCGACTGTCCGGCGTTGTACTGCACCAGCATTCCTGTGTGCGCCAGCATGGCCACCGGGCTGGAGCGATACGACTGCAGCTCCGTCGCAATTGGCCTGTCACCGCCTGTGGTGGTCCAGGAAGCGCCCCAGAAGATGTAGACGACGTGAGCGTTCGCGATGAGCGGCCCGCCGTGATACACGAGATTGCTCGCCGGAGCGCCGGCGGCTGCGATGAGGAGCAGATAGGGGAGGAGCTTCTTCATAGGAGTTGTCTCCTTGGCTCAAAGATTGAATTCAGTAGTGCATATTCTGACACAGATAAGTAAGAACCGTAGGGCCCAGCCGCGCTGGGCCGCCAGCGTGTCATCGTGACGCGCCGGTCGCGGGCTCAGTTTGACAATCGACGCACTGGCACATTGCCCCCGGCCCCGTGTATCCTTGGAATATCGATTCCCCGCAGAGTGTCGTAGCTTCGTCCGTCGGAGAGAGCTTGAGCCGTACCACCATTCTGGCCTTGGCCGCCTTTGTTGTTGCTGTGCCGATCATGGCGCAGAGCGGCGCCCTTTCGCAGGCCGAGGCGCTGTACGCGCAAGGGCGCTACGACGAAGCTGCGCAGGTCATCGCGCCGATGGCGAACGACCCGCAGGCTCTGTTCATCCGCGGAAAGATCGCTGAGGCCAGAGGCGACGTGGCCGACGCCGTCCCACTGCTCGAAAAAGCGATGGCCCACAATCGGGCTGACGCCGGCGCCTGGTACAGCCTCGGCAATGCCTACGCCGGCCTCGTCGTCAAAGCGAACGTACTGCGCCAGCCGTTTCTCGCCGTCCGCGCGCGCGAGGCGTTCGAGCAGGCGGTGAAGCTCGACCCGAATCATCTCGAGGCCCGCTATGCCCTCGTGCAGTTCTACATCCTCGCGCCCGCGTTCGTCGGTGGCAGCGAAGCGATGGCCCTCCACCACGCCGCCGAGATCCGCAGACGCGACGAGCTTGCCGGACACCGCGCCTACGCCAGCATCTACGTCGCCCAGAACAAGCGCGAGCTCGCTCACGCCGAATGGCTGGCCGCGGTGCGCGAGCATCCGGCGTCGCCGACCTCGCACGACGGCCTGGGCACGTTTTACATGACAGTCGAGGGCGACTACGCGGCCGCCGAGAAGGAGTTCGAGACCGCGGTCAATCTCGATCCCCACTGGATGCCCGGGTGGTACCACATCGGCCACCTCGCCGCCGTCTCCGGCCGCAATCTCCGCCGCGGCCTCCACGCCCTCGAGAAGTACCTCGGCCATCCCGCGAAGCCAGACGAGCCCTCAGCGGCAGAAGCCGGCCTCTGGCTCGGCAAGATTCGCGAGGAGATGAAAAGCGCAAGCGGCGGGCGGTAGCGGCTATGGACTGCGGCGGCTCGGCCGCCGCTTTCGCTGACCAAGTACGAGAATCAACACCCTCGCGCTGTTCTCATCTGTTTGCTCGTGCAGATCCTTGCCACTCGCGCAGAAATCGGCGGCCCGCTGCACGCCTATGGCGGCCGAGCCGCC
>DASQGS010000309.1:0-5075 GCA_035632455.1 Thermoanaerobaculia bacterium
CGTCCCCCACAAGAGCGTCAGCGCGCCGACGGCGCGCCGGACTCCTCGTTCCTGATTTATCTCTTCCCTCCCTCCGATCCTGAGCGCACCGATGGACCTGCGCTACCCGCGCGGCGATCCTCGCCGCAGCCCTTCCCGCGAATGGATGACCTTGTGGCGCGGTCTGCTCGTCCGCACAGGAGATGCCCCGCCTCGCTCGGCATAGACTAGGAAAGCAATGGAACCGCAGTTACAACAACGCATCGTCGAGCTCCTCCGAATGCGCGGCAACCGCCTGCTCGCAATCGGCGAGATCCACGAGCGGCTGGCCGATCCCACCGTCAGCCGCGAGCAGGTGACGCTGGCCGTCGACGATCTCGAGTCCGACGGTGTCGTCCTCGCCGTCCGTGGCAAGCGCTATTCGCTGCTCGAGTTCACTCCCTACCACGCCGGCCGCATCAAGGTTCATCCGGACGGCTACGGCACGATCTTCGGCGGCGCCGAAGAGCCGGACATCTACGTCGATCGCAAGGCCATGCGCGGCGCGATGAACGGCGACCTGGTGGTCGTCCGCGTCGACAAGAAGAAACCGGCGTTCCGGAAGCTGCACGGGCGCGACCTCATCGTCGGCGAGGTGTCCCAGGTCCTGCGCCGCGCCCACAGCACCATCGTCGGCCGCTTCCACGCCGATGAGGAAGAGCCATGGGTCGTCCCGTTCGACTTCCGCATCGACACCGACATCCTCATCGACGCCGAAGCGACGCGCAACGCGCGCGACGGCGAGATGGTCAACGTGGAGATCGACCGCTATCCCGATCGCTCCTCGAATTTCGCGCGCGGCCGCGTCGTCGAAGTCCTCGGCTTCATCGGCGACCCCGGCGTCGACGTCGAAGTGGTCATCCGCTAGTACCACATCCCGCACGAATTTCCGGCCGAGGTCGTGGCGCAGGCGGAACGGATCTCCACCGTCGTCCCTGAGGAGGAGATCGCGCGCCGCGTCGATCTTCGCGAACGCTCCATCGTCACCATCGACGGCGAGACGGCCAAGGACTTCGACGACGCGGTCGAAGTCCGCCTCCTGCGGAACGGCAACTACCTCCTCGGCGTGCACATCGCCGACGTCGCTCAGTCCGTCACCGAGTCGACCGCGCTCGACCGGGAGGCCTTCGAGCGCGGCACCTCCGTCTACTTTCCGGGGCGGGCCGTGCCGATGCTTCCGGAGCGCCTGTCCAACGGAATCTGCTCTCTGAATCCGCGCGTCGACCGCCTGACGTTTTCGGTCGAGATCGAGATCGACGCGCGCGGCCGCTTCGTCGACCACCGCATCTTCAAGTCCGTGATCCGCACCAAAGAACGCATGACGTACACCAACGTCAACGCCATCCTCGTCAATCGAGGCCTCGCCGACGCCGTCATGGCCGGCGACGTCGAGCCGATGCCAGCGAGCGAGCTCGAGGAGAAGTACGCGTACCTCTTCCCCGATTTCGTGCTCATGCACGAGTGCTACGAGATCCTGCGGAAGCGGCGCGAGGCGCGCGGCTCGATCGACTTCGATCTACCCGAGGCCAGCGTCGTGCTGGCCGAGAGCGGGGAGATCGAGGCCATCAATCCTTCCGAGCGCAACGTGGCCCACCGGCTCATCGAGGAGTTCATGCTGGCCGCCAACGAGATCGTCGCGCGCGAGCTCGTCTTCTCGAACCAGCCCGGCCTGTTCCGCATCCACCAGCAACCCGACCCGCAAAAGCTCGAGGACCTCCGGGCCATCCTCAGCGAGTTCAAGCTCACGCTGCGCGGCGACGTCGAAGACATTCGCCCCACCGAGCTGCAGCGCGTTCTCAACGCCGTGAAAGGCACGCCCGAAGAGCGCTTCCTGACCAACATCATCCTCCGCTCGATGAAGCGCGCCTTCTATGCGCCCGAGTCGCTCGGGCATTTCGCGCTGGCGCTCGAGCACTACTGCCATTTCACTTCGCCGATCCGCCGGTATCCCGACCTGATCGTCCATCGCTGGCTGGCGGACCTGCTCGCGAACGGATCGATGATCGGAGAAAAGCTCGCCAAAGCCACGGCCGCGGGCGTCCTCTACGCCGCCCAGTCGAGCGAGCGCGAGCGCCGCGCCGAAGAGGCCGAGCGCGAAGTCCTGGAGTGGAAGAAGGTCATCTTCATGCGCGACAAGGTGGGAGAGACCTTCACCGGCATCATCAGCGGCGTGGCGCCCTTCGGGATCTTCGTCGACCTGAACGAGGTCTTCGTTCCGGGGATGGTCCCGGTCGCCACGATCGGCGGCGACTTCTGGCGCTTCGCCGACCGCGAGCACCGGATGATCGGCAACGCCACCCACCGCGAGCTCCGCCTCGGCGATCACGTCGTCGTGCAGGTCGCCTCGGTCGATGAGGACCGCCGGCAGATCGAGTTGCGCCTTCTCGAGGTCGCTGGCGCTCCGATTGCACGGCGCGAACGTCAGGAACGGCCGTAACTTCGGACCGAGGGAATCACGGAATGGCTGACGGCAATGATGTCGCCGCGCGGATCAGGTCTCTGATCGACGAGCGTGTGGCGCTTGAAACACGGCTGCAGAACGAGAAGGGCGAGCTCAGCGACTCGCAGGTGCGCGGCTACGATCGCCAGTACGCGGCGCTCCAGCGTGGGCTGGCCCAGCTGTTCAAAGAGGCCTCTGACGACCAGAACCGCGTCACGATCATGCTCGAGCTGGTGCGGATTCTCGAGAACCGCCTCGTTTACCTGCAGAACTTCGTCGTCGATCCGAGCTCCGACAGCCGGATCCTGGCGCAGCTGGTCACGAAATTCATCGACCAGATGGCCACCGAGAAAAGCACGGTGCTGACGGGGCTGGAGGCGACGTACTACCGCGCGGTTGCCGCGCTTTACGCCGGTGACGTCGGGCGTGCGCGCCAGGGATTCACGGCCGCGTGCGAATCCGAGGAGTCCGACGAGGCCAACGACATCAAGTACAAGTCGTACGTCATCCTCGGCAACCTGTCGCACGAGGAGCGAGACTACGCGAAGGCGAAGGACCTCCACGACCAGTCGCTCCGCTATTCGCAGAACAACAACGTCACCGCGCAGGCTCTGGCGCTGAAGGCGCTCAACGCGTACGCGCTGCACGACTATGACGAGGCGCTGCACCTGTTTGAAGAGTCGCTGCAGCTCTTCAGCGCCAACGAGCCGTTCTTCAACTCCTACTTTTTCCGGAACGCGCTGCTCTTCTGCGGAGCGATCCACTTCGAGCGGAAAAACTACGAACGCGCCGAGGAGCTGTACGGGCGCGTCGCGGAGAGCGTCGACCACAATTCGTACGATTACTTCGACGCTCTCTCGCACCTCGGGCGCATCCAGTACATCCAGGGGCGCTTCGACGAAGCCGCGCTGACGCTGGAGAAGGCGCTGCAGTCGCACCGCGTGAGCGAGAACGAGTACATCGTCGACACCTGGTTCTGGATCGCCCGCTCGCACCTCAAGCGCAACGACACGGCCGGGGCGAAGGAGTACCTGCAGAAGATCGCCTCCACGGACGTGTCGTACGGTCGCAAGCCGCAGGCGATCGAGTTGCTCGAGCGGATTGCGTAACGCGTTCGGGCAACCGCCGAACTTGATGTGGCACAGACACTCTTGTCTGTGCCCCTCCTGGTAGAGCGCAGACGACGTATTGTGATGGAGGCACAGACAAGAGTGTCTGTGCCACATTGGCTCCTGCGCCGAAGTCTCCTCCGCGATGAATCGCGCGTTGCCTTGCGATGGAGCCGTCCTGGCGCTACCTTGAGGATCATGAGACGAACGATCGCCGCAGCCGCCATTGCTCTCGCGCTTGCGGTGCCGCTCTCCGCCAACGACTCGCGAACCGTGACGAGATTTCTGTTCGACTACGTCGGCGCGCTGCGGCTCGTTCAGGCCGGCGATGCGCGGCTCGCCGCCGGTGACTGCGGCGCAGCACGCGAGCAGTACACACGCGCTCGCAACGTCATGGCGCCTTACGAACAATCGCGCGAAGCCGACATGCGCGGGACGACGCAAGTCTTCACTGCAGCGATCTCGGCGCGGGAGGCGTGCCGTTCGGCAGTCGTGAACACTACTGGCGTGTCGGGACCACTCGCCCAGTCAGCGATCCAGCTTTCGTGGGTTCTCTACTGGCCGAGCGAAATCGATCAACTCTGGGTCCGCTCGCACGATCGCCAGCAAGCCGTACGCGACCTGCAGGATGCGTTCGGCCCTGTCATTTCCGGACCAAAGAGCGGACAAAACGATCTCGAGATCGCCGCGGCTACGCTGGCGTACTTCCTCGCGCATCCTCCGCAGTCGCCTTATGCGTACTCTGCGTGGGAGCACTACGTCCAACCGCCCCGCCCGTGAGGATTCCATGAGAAAAACGATCATCGCAGCCTCGATCCTTCTCGCGCTTGCGCTTCCGCTCTCCGCCAACGATTCGCCGACGGCGACGAAGTTCCTGTTCGACTACGTTGGTGCGCTTCGGCTGATCAACGCGGGCGATGCGCTGATGGCTAAGGGCGACTGCAGCTCGGCGCGCGAGCAGTTCGCGCAGGCTCGCAATCTCATCGAACCGTACGAGCTGCGCCACGACCTTCACCAGTCGTGGAACATGGTGGAGTCGGCGAGGACCGTCATGAAGACGCTCGAAACGCGCGCGACCTGCAACGCTGCAATCGAGACACCTGGTCAGCCGGGACCGCTCGCCGATTCTGCAGTCGACGCTGCCTGGGCTCTGGTCTCTTCGGATGAGGGAATCTGGATCGGCGCGCGCGATCGCCGCCACGCGATCCGCGATCTGGAACAGGAGTTCGGGCGCGTGACAGCTGGACCGAATGTCCGCCAGAACGATGTCCAGATCGCCGCCTCGACGATTGCCTATTTCCTCGCCAATCCTCCCATCCCGCACGTCGATCCCTGGGGCCGTTACGTCCCTCCGCCGTGGCAGTCCAGTCGATACTGAGCGGAGAGCGGACATTCCTGAGTGCGGCCCGAGGCCACCGGAGAGCGGACATTCTTGTCCGCTGCCGTCGGACATTCCTGTCCGACGGCTTAATTCGTGGCGGATCGGCATTTTTCAGCGGCCGGACAAG
>DASQGS010000310.1:0-15111 GCA_035632455.1 Thermoanaerobaculia bacterium
GCGAAGGATCTCCTTGCGAAAACCGCGATTCTGGCAAGGAGATCCTTCGCCGTCTACGCGGCTCAGGATGACGTGCTGACCACCGCTCACTGCACCCCCCTTTCCCTTACCGACAGCCAGCTCCCGATCCATCCTGCCAGCGTGCCCCCGGCGACGAGGCCGGCGATCTTCGGCCAGGGGAGGAAGCCGGTGAAGAGGAATCCCCACACCAGCGAGCTCGCGGGCGCGAGGAAATGTTGGCCGGTGAGGTAGAGGGCGAGCAGGAGCAGCACCGCGAGAACGCCGCCGATCGTGCCTTGCAGCAGCCCTTCGATCAGGAACGGCCCGCGGATGATCCGCTCCGTCGCGCCGACGAGTCGCATGATCTCGATCTCTTCATGGTAGAGCATCATCGTCAGCCGGATCACGTTCGCGATCGTGAACGCCGCGGCGATGGCCAGGATCCCGCCGGCCACGAAGCCGGCCAGATCAACGATGGTGATGATTCTTCGCAGGCGCTTGACCCACTCGAAATCGAGCTCCACCTGCTCGACCGCCGGAAGCGCGCGGATCGCATCCATCTCCTGCTGGAATGCCCGCGTCTGCACGATCCGCGGCGGCACGTCGCACTCGAACGACGGCGGGAAGGGATTCTCGCCGAGCTGTCCGACCACCTCGTTTAGATTCACGAAATTGTTCTTGAACCGCCGCAGCGCCTCATCGCGCGTCACGAAGCGGCGTCCGGCGAGCTCGGCGTGCGCAGCCAGAAACTGATCGACATCCCGAATCTGCTCCGGCTTCACGTCAGCATTGAGGTAGATGGCCACGCGCGAGCGCTCCTGCCATTTCGCGACCGCGCGGTTGAGGTTCTCCGAGAGAAGGAGAAAAAGACCGAGGATCAGGAGGGAGATGGCGATCATGGCCACGGCCACGAAGCTCGTCCGCTTCGCGATCCATATCCGCCGGCACGCCTCGCGAAAGAAATACGCGAACGTGTTCGACGGAATCTCCGGCTCGTGGCGCCCTGGAATGAAATCGCGGGCCATTGGACGCGGATCGTAGATGGAAAATTGAAAATTGAGAAATTGAAAATTGAAAAAAGGAGCGGCGCTCTCCGTGGACGATCTTGGAATCGCAGGATCGCTGTTCTCAGCAGGATCCTCTCCGTGTCCTCTGTACTACTAACCAGCAGTTTCTGCGCGCGACGCGAAGATTTCTTACAAAACTGATTGGTTGCAAATTCGGTGGGTTCTTTTGGTTGCGGCTTTGCCGCGCTGCGTCTCTGTGGTGAGGCCTTTTCTCATGCAGAGACGCGGAGACCGCGGAGACAAGCTGACCACTGACCACCGACCACTGCTCACTCCCAACCGCTCACGCAAACGCCCGTGGCGCCTACGGCTCCGTCCCCCAGTTCACGAACACCGAATCGCTTCGGGCCGGCGGCCGCTCCTGCGCGGCGACCTTCTCTTCGATGATTCGCCCGTGGTCGAGCGCGATCACGCGCCTGCCGCTGTTGCGAATCAGTTCGCGGTCATGCGTCGCGAGCAGTACCGTCGATCCCCGCAGATTGGCTTCGTTGAAGATCTGGATGACCTCGGCGGAGAGGTCGGGATCGAGGTTGCCGGTCGGCTCGTCAGCGACCAGCACCAGCGGGTCGTTGATCAGCGCCCGTGCGATGGCCACGCGCTGTTGCTCGCCGCCGGACAACTGCAGCGGATAGGCGTTCAGCTTGTGCGGCAGATTGACCGCACGGAGCGCGCCGTATGCTTTTTTCTTATGCTCTTTCGGGGGAACGCCGAGGACCGTGAGGATGAAGGAGAGGTTCTCGAAGACGGTCATGCGCGCGATGAGCTTGAAGTCCTGGAACACCATCCCGATCTCTCTCCGGAAGTAGGGGAGTTGGGAGCGCTTCATGGCGTTCAAATTGCGGCCGTTGACGACGATCTGCCCCTCGGTGGGGTTGATCTGTTTCAGGATCAGATTCAGCAACGTCGACTTCCCCGCGCCGCTCGGCCCGGTCAGAAAGACGTACTCGCCTTTCTCCACATGGAAGGTGATGTCGTGAAGAGCCGTCGAGTAACGATCAAATTTCTTCGTCACATGGTAGAAATGAATCATCGCTTCCGGTGATGATAACGCACCGCATGTCGCCGATCGTGTCATGCTGAACCGCGTAGTCGGCGTTCGGTGTCATCCTGAGGCGGCGGAACCCCGTAGGGGTGTAGCGCGCCGAAGGATCTCCTCGGCAGGATGGTGGTCTTGGCAAGGAGATCCTTCGCCGCGCTTCGCCCCCTACCGGCGCTTCGCCGGCTCAGGATGACACCTCTGCCCCTCTGCCTTCTGCTTTCTGCCTTCTGACTTTCCATGTGCCTGATTATCGTCGCGCACCGCGCTTGCCATCGTTGGCCGCTGGTCGTTGCCGCGAATCGCGATGAGGAGTACGCGCGGCCGTCGCGGCGGATGCATCGGTGGGATGACGCTCCGGATGTGCTCGGAGGGCGCGACCTTCGGGAGGGTGGAAGCTGGCTCGCGGTGACCCGAACGAGGCGCTTTGCGGCGGTCACGAATCTGCGCGGCGGCGAGGCCACGCGATTTCCGACGTCGCGCGGGACGCTGGTGCGCGACTTCGTCCTGTCCAACATGGCGCCCGACGAGTACGCCGCCGCCGTTGTGCGCGCCGGTGCGGAGTACGCGGGCTTTCATCTACTCGCCGGCGTCGCCGGAGCAACTCTCGCTCATGCCACGAACGCGGATGGCTCGGCGTCGATCCTTCCACCCGGCATTCACGGTGTCAGCAACGGACCGCCGGCCGCTGAGTGGGCCAAAGTGTCCGAGGGCAAACGGGTGATGGCAGAGGTCCTCGCGCGCGGCGACGACGCCGAGCGGACGACGCGCGATCTTCTCGCGTTCCTCACGACACCGAGCGACGCGGCTCGCCGCCGGGGCGGCACGGCGCGCGAAGACCTCGAGAGCGAATCGTTCGTGTTTGGCGATCGCTATGGGACGCGCAGCTCGAGCGTGATCCTGGTGGATGCCGGCGGAGAGGTGCGATTCACGGAACAGAATTTCAGGGTCGGCGGTGTGGCGGATGGGGAGGTGGAGATGATTGTGTCATCGTGAGCGGTGGAACGGCGCGGGGTGCCGATGGAGGGTTGATGAACCTCCGCTCTTCCATTTTTCCTCCTCCTCTAGAATCAGTAACTCACGGGTAGCTTCATTAGAAGCAAGGGGACGGCGCGATGAATCGACGAAGAGCGAATGACACAACCTCGCGAAAAACACTCTGCGCTCTCTGCGTCTCAGCGGTGAATGCTTCTTTCTTGGGCTCTCGCGGCAGAGAAACATTCAACGCAGAGACGTAGAGGACGCAGTGGAACCCTCGTGAGGGCACCGATGGCGTGTCATCTGAACCCTGCGTAGACGGCGATGATTTCCTTGGCGGGAGCGAGGTTCTTGCAAGAGGATCCTGCGCCGCGCTGCACCCGTACCGGGGCTCTGGAGTTTGGACACTTGGTCTCTCAGTTGATCGAGCCAAGGAAAAGCCCTCTCCCGCCTGGAGAGGGCGGCGCGAAGCGCAGGTGAGGGGACCCCGCGCGCAGCGCGTAATCAAAGCGATGACGATCTCGCGTCGACCATGCCACCCGAAAATCCTGTCGCCCGCTTCGCGGGCTTCACCGGGTTTTGCAGCGCCACCGCAAACCCCCGGCTGAAGCCGGGGGCTAAATTCTTGCGCCGCCTTCGGCGGCTACGCCCCCTACCGGAGGTTGGCTCGGGATGACGCGATCAACAGGTTTCTCCAACCGTTACACCAGCTCCACGATCATCGCTGCGGCCTCGCCGCCGCCGATGCAGATGGCGGCCATGCCGCGGCGGAGGTTGCGGGCCGCGAGGGCGTGGAGGAGTGTGACCAGGATGCGCGCGCCGCTCGAGCCGATCGGATGTCCGAGGGCCACAGCGCCGCCGTTGACGTTCATTTTCGCGTGCGGGATGTTCGCGTCCTTGATCGCCGCCATCGCCACCACGGCGAAGGCCTCGTTCACCTCGAAGAGATCGATGTCGCTGACGGAAAGGCTGGCGCGCTTGAGCACGAGATCGATGGCCTTCGCCGGCGCGGTCGTGAACCATTCCGGCTCCTGGGCGGCCGTGGCCTGCGCGACGATGCGCGCCATCGGCTTGAGACCGTTCTTCGCCGCGTAGTCGGCCGAGGCCACGACGAGCGCCGCGGCGCCGTCGTTGATCTTCGAGGCGTTCGCCGCGGTGACGGTTCCGTTCTCCTTCTGGAACGCTGGCTTGAGGCTTCCCATCTTGTCGAGCGGCGCGGCGAAGGGCTCCTCGTCATCGGTGATGACCAACGTTCCTTTCTTTCCGGTGATCTCGACAGGCGCGATCTCCTTCTTGAACTTACCCTCTCGGACCGCGTCCTGGGCCCGGCGATACGACTCGCGTGCGTAATCGTCCTGCTCCTCGCGCGTGAAGTGGTACTTCGCTGCGCAGAGCTCCGCGCAGTTGCCCATGTGCTTGTCGCCGTACGGATCCCAGAGGCCGTCGTGGATCATGAGGTCGATCAGCTTGCCGTTGCCCATGCGATAGCCGGTGCGGGCCTGCGTGAGAACGAACGGTGCGTTGGACATCGACTCCATGCCGCCCGCAACGGCGATCTCGTATTCGCCGCAGCGGATGTCGTTCGCGGCGTACATCACGGCCTTCAGTCCCGATCCGCAGACCTTGTTGACCGTGACCGCGCCGGCGCTGACCGGAATGCCGGCGCCAATGGCGGCCTGCCGCGCCGGGGCTTGCCCGATGGCGGCCTGAAGAACGTTGCCCATGAGGACTTGCTCGATCTGGTCTGGGCGGACGCCGGTGGACTGGAGAACCGATTTGATGGCGACGGAGCCGAGCTTCGGCGCCGGAAGCGACGAGAGCGTGCCGAGGAACGAGCCGATCGGCGTGCGCGCTCCACCGAGAATGACGATGTCTTTCATGATTGCGAGTCTCCCTGGGTTCGTGGCGCCATTCGCGGCGCTCGGAAACAGGACTTTGTCGGATTCGGCGGCGCTTGGCAAGAGTTGGATACGCCGTGGTGTCATCCAGAGCCGGCGACACCCCGGAGGGTAGAGCGCGGCGATGGATCTCCCTGGCAGGATCTTGGTCCTTCGCAAGGGGATCCTTCTAATGACACAGATGGTTTGGACGCAGACAGTGACCTCACGAGAATTTCTCTGCGATCTCTGCGTCTCTGCGTTGAATGTTTCTTTGCCGCCAGTCCCCCAAAAGAAGCATTCACCGCAGAGACGCAGAGGACGCAGAGAGTTTTTCGCGAGGTTGTGTCATTCCCCCTTCGTCGGCGCGTCGCGCCGCCTTGCTCAGGATGACACGAGGTCCGTTCAGTGCCTTCCATCACATCGATCCGCGAGATCCGCTTCCCGCCGGGGGTGGAATCAGATCGGTGCCGCGAGGTAAGATGCAGATCCCTGCAAGCTGTACCTCAGAGGTCGACTACCAACACTCAGGAGCTCCTCATGACCGTTTCCACAATCACGGACCGCCGGATTCATATCCAGCCCAGCGAGGTCCACTCGGTGCTGTCGCGCCACATGCTGGCCGATGGCTTTGAGATCGTGATGGATCTCAAGAAGTCGAAAGGCTCATGGGTGTTCGACGCCCGGCGCGGCCGCAACATCCTCGATTTCTTCTCGAATTTTGCCTCCTGCCCGATCGGCTACAACCACCCGCGGCTCGACACTCCTGAGTTTCGCGACCGCCTCGCGGAAGTCGCGCTGAATAAGCCCGCCAACTCCGACATCTACACGACCTACATGGCCGAGTTCGTCGAGACCTTCGCCCGGCTTGCCGTCCCGCCGTCGCTCAACAAGCACATGTTCTTCATCGAGGGAGGCTCGCTGGCCATCGAGAACGCCATCAAGGCCTCGATCGACTGGAAGGTCCGCAAGAATTTCATGAAAGGTCACACCAGCGAGAAGGGCACGCAGGTGATGCATCTGCGCGAGTGCTTCCACGGGCGCAGCGGCTACACGCTCTCGCTTACGAACACGGCCGACCCGAGGAAGACGCAGTACTTCCCGAAATTCGACTGGCCGCGCATCGACAATCCGAAGATGCGATTCCCGGTCGACGCGGCATCGCTCGCGGACGTCGAAAGCCGCGAGAAGGCCGCCCTCGATCAGGCGAAGCGGTTCCTCGGAGAGCGGAAGGACGAGATCGCCGCGTTCATCATGGAGCCGATCCAGGGCGAGGGAGGCGACAACCACTTCCGTCCCGAGTTCTTCCGCGCCATGCGCCAGCTCTGCGATGAGAACGACATGATGTTGATCTTCGACGAGGTCCAGTCGGGCGTCGGCATCACCGGCAAGATGTGGGCGTTCCAGCATTTCGGCGTTCAGCCGGACATGCTCTGTTTCGGCAAGAAGACCCAGGTCTGCGGCTTCGCGTCGAGCGACCGGATCTTCGATATCCCGGAGAATGTCTTCACGGTCGCTTCGCGCATCAACTCCACGTGGGGCGGGAATCTCACCGACATGGTGCGATCGCAGCGCTACTTCGAGATCATCGACGACGAGGGCCTGGTCGAGAATGCCGCCGTCGTCGGCGCGTTGTTCGTCGGTGAGCTGGAGCGTCTGAAGCGCGAGCTCCCGCAGCTCGTGTCGAACGTTCGCGGACGCGGGCTGATGGCGGCATTCGACTTGCCGAGTGGCGAGATCCGCGGCAAGGCGATCAGCGCCATGCTGGCCAACGACGTCATGGTGCTGGCCTCGGGACAGCAGTCGATTCGTTTCCGCCCGTCGCTGACTCTGACGAAAGAGGAAGTCTTCGAGGGCGTGCGGCGGATGGAGCGGGCGCTGAAGACGCTGGCATAGGAGCGGGTCGGCGGCGAAGCCGCCGAAAAACCCTCTCCCGGCGGGAGAGGGTCGCTGCGTAGCGGCGGGGTGAGGGGATACCCTCGCGGATCTTGCGCCTGTCGCATTGTGGAAACGCTGACGCGAGATCGTCATCCCTTTGGCTGCGCGCTTCGCGCGGGGTCCCCTCACCCGCGCTTCGCGCCGCACTCTCCCGGCGGGAGAGGGCTTTTCCAGTCCCCGGCTCAGTTGAACCAACAACAAGTGCCCAACCCCAGCAGCGCTCGGCCGATCAATACGCCATTCCGTCTCGCAGGAACAGCGGACCCGGCGCCTGTCCCTCGGCGGCAGCCTTGAGGCGGAACATCAGCTCGCCCCAAGTCGTGTTGCACGACGTGAAGTAGTCGGTCGCCGCGGCCCAGTCCGAATGCGAGAAGCGCAGCCGCGTGCCGGCCGGGATCGCCTCGAGATGGAACGAGATCGTCGTTCCCTCCCATTCGGCTCCGGTGCTGCACGACCACCGCACTTCACCGTCCTTCTGATCGCGGGATCGAGTCAGCCGATAGATCGTCGTTCTGTTGAAGAAGCCGAGCTCGACGGTCTCCGGCGAGCTCGTCGTTGCGACATCCTCAGCCCACCATTGCGCCAGACCCTCGGCCGTAGCGACGAGTGGCAGCACAGCCTCGGGAGACGCGTTCGCGATGATCATGTGATTGATGTCAGGCATGGCATCTCTCCTATGTCGGCCGGTTGTCGGTGGGCCCACGATTCTAGGGGCAGTTTCAACTGCGGAGCAAGAAACCCTCTCCCGGCGGGAGAGGGTCGCCGCGCAGCGGCGGGGTGAGGGGACTCCCTCGCGGATCTTGCGCGTGTTGCATTGTGGAAACGCTGACGCGAGATCGTCATCGCTTTGATTGCGCGCTTCGCGCCGCCCTCTCCCGGCGGGAGAGGGCTTCGTGCTGCCGCATTGGAGTTGATCGATGGAAACGTCCAAAACGCCAGGTGCGGAAACTTCTTTGCCCTGTTGGCCCAACCGTCCGATTCCGGACACTCTCGTGCGGAACCGGGCACGCTAGTGCGCGGTCTCGCTCGGGAACCGCCGCGAAGAATTGGCATCGAACTTGATCTGCCTCCGGGGACATGGATCGCGAGATCGCCTCGGATGTTCGCAGACGACAGACCACGCGGCGCGTTGCCGGCGCCGGCGTGGCCATCGCCGCGCTCGTGTTCTCCATCGCCGCGACGGTCAACTGGCTCAAGCCCTCGATTCGCAGGCGCGACATCGAGACCGCGCGGGTTACTCGCGGATCCGTCGACGCCACGCTGCAAGCCGCGGGGACGGTCGAGCCGGAGGTCGAGAGCGTCATCTCAAGTCCCGTCGAGGCCCGCGTTCTGCGGATCGACCGCCGCGCCGGCGATCGGCTGCGCATCGGCGACGAGATCCTCACGCTCGACACATCGGCCGCGCGTCTCGACCTCGAGCGGCTCAGCGATCGCGTCTCGCAGAAGGAAAGCGAGTTGGCCCAGGCACAGCTCAAGGTCGACGAGAATCTCGCCTCGGCGGCGGCATCGCTCGAGCAGAAACGCCTCGACGCCGAGATCCTCAGCTACAAGGCCGAGCAGAACAAGCGCATGCACGCCGAGGGTCTGGTCTCACAGCAGGACGAGCTCGTGGCGGTGACCGCGAAATCGAAGAGCGACATCGAGCTGGCGCAGCTTCGCGAGGCCCTTGCCCGTTCGCGGCGCACTGGCCAGGCGCAGATCGCGGCGGCCGAGCTCGAGCTCCGCACCGCGCGCAAGGAACGCGATGAGGCCCAGCGCCAGCTTGCCCTGGCCATGGCACGCAGCAATCGCGCTGGCGTGCTGACGTGGGTACTACCAGAGGTTGGCGTCACCGTGAAGCGGGGCGACCTGATCGCACGCGTGGCCGACCTCGACGCCTTCCATGTCGTGGCCACGATCTCCGACATCCACGCCCACAAGCTCGCGGCGGGGATGCGGGCGCGGGTCAAGCTCGACGACGCCACGATGCTCGACGGCACGATCTCCAGCGTCGACCCGCGGATCGAGAACGGCGTGGCGAGGTTCTGGGTCGATCTTGATCATCGCGCCCATCCCGGTCTGCGAAACAACCTCCGCGTCGACGTTTACGCCGTCGTCGGCACGCGCAAGAACGTCCTCCGCGTCCACCGCGGCGCGCTCGGCCAGGGCGATCGCGAAGAGGTCTACGTCGTCCGCGGCGGAGAGATCGTGCGCTCCATGGTGCACTGGGGTCTCGCAGGCGAGGAGTCGATTGAGGCGCTCGACGGCCTTCGCGAAGGGGATGAAGTAGTCACATCGAACATGAGCGATTACGCCGGCGTGAACCGGCTGCGATTGAAATAGTCCGCAAGGAGAATCAGATGATCTCGCTTCAAGACGTCGACAAGGTCTATCGCACCGAGCGCATCGAGACGGTGGCGTTGCAGGGCATCAATCTCGACATCGCCGCCGGTGAGCACATCGCGGTCATGGGACCGTCCGGTTGCGGGAAGAGCACGCTGCTGAACCTGATCGGTCTGCTCGACCGCCCGTCCAACGGCAGACTGTTGCTCGAGGGGCAGCCGATCAACGGCGCGGGGGACCGGAGGCTGGCCAGCCTGCGGAACGAGAAGCTCGGATTCATCTTCCAGAGCTTTCACCTGATCCCCGATCTCACGGTGCTGGACAATGTCGAGATCCCGCTGCTGTACCGGCGCCTCAGCGGGAAGCAGCGGCGCAAGCTCGCCTTGGCGGCGCTCGACCGAGTCGGCCTGGCCTCGCGCGTCCATCACTTTCCGACGCAGCTCTCCGGCGGCCAGCAGCAACGCGTGGCCATCGCCCGGGCCATCGTCGGGCAGCCATCGATCGTCCTGGCCGACGAGCCTACCGGAAACCTCGACTCAGGCATGGGCGAGGAAGTCATGGACATCCTCCACGCGCTTAATCGCGACGACAAGACCACGATCGTCATGGTCACGCACGACGAGCGTTTCGCCCGGCGCACCGATCGCATCGTGCGCCTCTTCGACGGCAGGCAGGTGGCGTGATGCGCAGCTATTTCAAGATCGCGCTCAAGGTCCTGCGGCGGAGGAAGTTCTTCACCTTCATCTCACTCTTCGGCATCAGCATGACTCTGGTCGTCCTGATGGTCGCGACGGCCGTGCTCGACAATTTCCTCTCGCCGCGTGCGCCCGAATCGCGCTTCGACCGCGTGCTCTGCGTCTACAAGATCGGCCAGTACGGGCCGCACGATAGCGAGACTGGTGAGCCTGGATTTGCGTTTCTAGACGCGTCGATGCGGGCGCTTCCGGGCATCGAGCGCGCGGCGATTTTCTCGAATCCGCGATCGACCGCCATCTACCAGGGGAACGCGCGGATCGAGACCACGATCAAGAAGACCGACGGCGAGTACTGGCCTCTCCTCGACTTTCGCTTCGTCGAAGGGCGGCCGTTCACGAAGCAGCAGGACCACTCCGGCGCCTTTGTGGCCATCATCGACGACGCCATGCGCGGGAAGCTTTTCGGCAATGAGCCAGCGCTCGGGAAGTCCTTCGAGCTGGAGGGGCAGCGCTTCCGCGTGATGGGGGTCGTGCCTCGGGTGTCGATGACTCGGATTGCCGCGTGGTCGGAGGTCTGGGTTCCCATCGGCGCGACGACGACCTCGGTCACGCGGCATTCGCTGATCGGCGGCTTCAACGGTCTGGTGCTCGCGCGGAGCCGCTCCGACTTCTCGCGGCTGAAGCGCGAGTTCGCGACGCGGGTGCGTCAGTTTCCGATCGATGACCCGCGGACCTTTACCGAGATCCGCGCCGGCCTCGACACGCCGTTCGAGGCCATGGCGCGGGAGTTGACGCGGAACCGCGAGGGCGATCGCGCTGCAGCCATCGCCGCCATCGTCTTCGCCGTCATGGCCGTCCTCTTCATGACCCTCCCGGCGCTGAATCTCGTGACGCTGAACCTGAGCCGGATTCTGGAGCGATCGTCGGAGATCGGGGTGCGGAAGGCCTTCGGCGCATCGCGTCCGGCCCTGGTGTCGCAGTTCATCCTCGAGAACGTGATCCTCACGCTGATCGGCGGGGTGATCGGCTTCGCGCTCGCGGCGGCGGCGCTCGCTGCGATCACCAGCTCCGGTCTGATTCCATACACGCGGTTCGACGTCAACCCGAGGATCTTCGCGTGGGGCATGGCCATCGCGGCCTTCTTCGGTCTCTTTTCGGGCGTCTATCCGGCGTGGCGAATGTCGCGCCTCGATCCGGTGGTCGCACTTCGCGGAGGCTCGCAATGATCCGGCATCTGTTGAAGCTGGTCTGGCATCGCAAGCGGGCGAACGCGCTTGTGATGGCCGAGATCTTCCTCTGCTTTCTCGTCGTCTTCGCTGTCGCGACGCTCGGCGTATCGCTGCTGGCGCGGTGGCGCTCGCCACTAGGCTTCTCCTGGCGCGACGTGTGGGTGGTTCAGGTCGACCGCAACCGGCCATCGACATCGGGCACGCGCACGACCGGACCGCCGCCGGATGAGATTGCCGATGCCGCGAACAACGCTGCCGAGGTCGTGCGCCTGCTGCGCGAGATCAAGTCTTTTGCCCAGGTCGAAGCAGTCGCTGCCGATGCCATGACGCCATTCGCTGAGAGGACCTGGGACACGGTCATGACCACGAACGGACGAGGCGTGCCGGTGATGCGCGATCAAGCGTCCGACGATTACGCCAGGGCGATGCAGATCCCGCTGCTGCGCGGCCGCTGGTTCTCACGAGAAGACGACGGACAGGACTACGCGCCCCTCGTGATCGACGCCGACGCTGCCCGGGCCATGTTCGGCGACGCCGACCCGGTCGGTCAAAAGTTCGCTTCCTACGACGGCGGGCCTCGCGGCAGCACAAGCGAATTCCGCGTCGTAGGTCTCATCCCGCCGTACCGGAAGGACGGCGAGCTTTCGAGTCCCAAGCTCGAGATGGTGTTCAGCCGGTTGTCGCTGTCGCAATCGGGCGCGCCGGATCTGCCGGACGGGCTCTCAATCGTCGTCCGCGTCCGCCCCGGAACGCCGGCAGTGTTCGAATCCGAGATGAGCAACCGCCTTCACTCCGCCGCACCCAACGTTCGCTTTCGCGTTCGCCGCATGGACGAGATGCGCAGCCTGGCGTTGCGCATCCGAATGCTGCCGCTGGCCGCGCTCTCGCTCATCGCGATCTTCCTCATCGGGATGGTGGCCCTCGGTCTCACCGGCGTCCTGTGGCAGAGCGTGACCCGCCGCATGCACGAGATCGGAATTCGCCGCGCGGCCGGCGCGAGCGGTCGCGCCGTGCGCGCCCAGATCTTCGCCGAGGTGGCGCTGCTCACGACCCTGGCCGTGATCGCCGGCGTGGTCATCGTTCTCCAGTTGCCGCTGCTCGGCGTTTTCGGTCTCGTCACGCCGGCCGAGCTCGCGGCGGGCCTTTTCGCGGCACTTGCCGTGATCTATGCCTTGACGCTCCTCTGCGGTGCGTATCCGAGCTGGCTGGCCTCGGTCGTGGAACCGGCGGAGGCATTGAGGTGCGAGTAAGGGAACGCCCTCTCACGCCATTACCGAACGCCATTTCTGGTTAGCCAGGGAAATGCAGAACGCAGAACGCAGAATGCAGAATCGAGAAAAGGGACCGCTGCGCCTGAGGAGCGCGCGGAACTCAGAAGTTGAAATAGAAGTGAGAATTGAGAAACGGGCCGGCCCGATCTGCCCTTCTCAATTCTAATTCTACTTCCAGCTTCTCAATTCAACAGAAGCCACAAGCGTAGGCGTGGCCCATTCTCAATTCTGCATTCTGCATTCTGCGTTCTGCATTCCTTTGCCGAAAGCGAATCGACGTTGGCGGTGCATCCTGCCGCTGATGATGCCAGACGGGGAGAGGGGCGCGAATCCCACCCGCCACTTGCTACCATGCCTCCAACCACATGATCCTGATCGTCGACGATGACCCTTCCATCACGGCCTCGCTGGCGTTGCTGCTGAAGCAGAATGGCCAGCGGTCGATGTCCGCCTCGTCGCCGGAGGAGGCGCTGGCGATTCTGCGGCGCGAGTGCCCTGCGCTCGTCCTCCAGGACATGAACTTCTCGCGGCGTACGACCGGCGAGGAAGGGCTCGAGCTTCTCTCGGCGATCCGCGCTGAGCAGCCGCTGCTTCCGGTGATTCTGATGACCGCATGGGGCTCGATCTCGCTGGCCGTCGAAGGGATGAAGCGCGGCGCCTCCGACTTCATCACCAAGCCGTGGTCGAACGCGCTGGTGATGCAGACGATCGAGACGGCGCTCAATCTCGCCGGCGCGCGGAGCGATTCCGCGGAGACGCCGAGCCGGGCCGAGCTCGACGAACGCTACGACTTCTCGAACATCATCGGCGGCGACCCGAAGGTGCTGCGCATGCTCGATCTGATCGGGCGCGTCGCGCCGACGGATGCCTCGGTGCTGATCATGGGCGAGAGCGGCACCGGCAAAGAACTGGTGGCGGAAGCGATCCATCGCAACAGCCGCCGCCGAGGTGCTCCATTCGTCAAAGTGAACCTCGGCGGGATCTCAACGACGCTGTTCGAGAGCGAGATGTTCGGCCACGTCCGCGGCGCTTTCACCGACGCCCGGCAGGATCGCAAAGGGCGCTTCGAGATGGCTGCCGGCGGCACGATCCTCCTCGATGAGATCGGCGAGCTCGATCTCACCTCTCAGGTCAAGCTGCTCCGCGTTTTGCAGGATCGAAGCTACGAGGTCCTCGGATCGAGCCGGACCCGCACCGTCGACGTCCGGGTGATCTCGGCCACGAACCGGCCGCTCCACGAGCTCGTCCAGCGCGGCGACTTTCGCGAGGATCTCTTCTATCGCCTGAATCTCATCGCCATCCAGCTTCCGCCGCTGCGCGATCGCCGCGCCGACATTCCATGGCTGGCTTCGCGATTCCTGCGGATGTCGGCCCAGCAATACGGACGCGGCGCGGAGCGAATCGCGCCGCGGGCGATGGAGTGGCTCAAGTCGCAGAGCTGGCCCGGCAACATCCGCCAGCTCAAGCAGAATATCGAACGGGCGGTGCTGATCCGGGATAGCAGCGAGCTCGGGCTCGACGACTTCGAGGCCGTGCGCGATCTCGAATCGCGCGAGCCACGCCAGGCAGCGCTTCCCGAGGCCGGAAGCATGACGCTCGATGAAGTCGAGAAGGCGATGATCGTCAAGTGCATCAAGCACTACGACGGCAACCTCTCGCGCGCGGCCGAGGCGTTGGGATTGAGCCGCGCCGCCCTGTATCGCCGGCTTGAGAAATACGGGCTGGAGGCGGAGCGGTCGCCATGAGCCTGCGCGCCAAGATCGTGATCTGGCTGGCCGCGCTGCATCTCGTCTTTGCGGCGATGGCCGTGATCGTCCTGACGCAGAACAAGCTGCTGTTGTTCGTGGTCGAAGCCGGCTTCGTGGTCTCGATCGTCATCAGCTTCCGGCTGGCGCGCGCGCTGTTCGTCCCGCTCGATCTGATCCGCACAGGAGCCGAGCTGATGCGCGAGCGCGACTTCTCCTCGCGGTTCGTCCCGGTCGGACAACCGGAGATGGACCGGCTGATCGAGATCTACAACGGCATGATCGACCGGCTGCGCGAGGAGCGCCTGACCGCCGAGGAACAGCACCATCTGCTGCAGAAAATCGTGCAGGCCTCGCCGTCGGGCATGATCATCTGCGACTTCGACGGCAACGTGCAGCAGACGAATCCCGCCGCGGAACGCCTGTTGCGCGAGCCCGCGGTGGCCGGCGCGCTGCCGGCGATCGAGCCCGGCCAGTCCCGGCTGGTCACGCTCGCGGGCGCGAGGCGCATGAAAGTGTGGCGCACGGAGTTCCGCGATCGCGGCTTCGCCAAGAGCTTCTACCTGCTGGAAGAGATGACCGAGGAGCTGCGGCTGGCGGAGAAGGCAGCGTACGAAAAGCTGATCCGGATGATGTCGCACGAGGTCAACAACTCCGTCGGCGCCGTCCGCTCGCTGCTCGAGTCGCTGCTGCGCTACGCGAGCCAGATCGGGCCCGACGACCGCGACGATTTCGTCTCCGCGCTGACGATCGCGTCGGCCTGCGTCGACAGCCTGAATCGTTTCATGGCTGGATTCGCCGGCGTGGTGCGCATCCCTCCGCCACATCTCCGTGACGCCGGCCTGTCCGAGATCATCGACCATGTGGCGGCACTTCTCCGCCCCGAAATCGACGAACGCGGAATTGTCCTGGCCCTCGACTTGGATCGTGGCGAGACCGTACACGTCGATCGC
>DASQGS010000311.1:0-8781 GCA_035632455.1 Thermoanaerobaculia bacterium
CCCTCACCCCAGCCCTCTCCCCGAACACGATTTGCGCCTGAACATGAGCATCGCGGGGAGAGGGAGGAATTCACACTCCTATTGCCACCTCGTCCACAATCCCCACCACCACCGACCGCACCGGCCCATCCTTCGAGTCAAACACTTGTCGTGCGCCGTTGCCTTCGTCGAGGACCAGCACTGGCTCGCCGGGCCCCGCGCCTACGCTGTCGGCGGCGATGAGGTAGTCGCCTGTCGAAGCGCCGGTGGGGGAGGTCTTCTCGACGATCAGCAGCTTCTTGCCGTCGTAGAACGGGTGTTTGATCGTGCCGTGGATCTCGCCGATGACGCGGCCGAGGATCATTTCTTCACCTCGGATGAGCCGGGGATGTTCACGCCGTCGACGATGGCGATGATCGCGTGGTCGACCGGGACGAACGTCCGGTCGAGGGCCATTGCGGCTTCGCGGCCGCCTTCGTAGGCGACGAGCTCGCCGGGGCCGGCCATTCTCGTGGCGTCGGCGGCGACGAGGGCTTTGCCTTTCGGCGCGAGGGTCTTGTCGAGCGGCTGGACGAGGAGCATGGGGACTCCTTCCAGACCCGGCGTGATGACGCACGGGACGACGGCGCCGATCACTCGGCCGAGGTGCATCAGCCGTCCTCCCCGTCGAGGTCGAGGAGCGGGGCGGAGTCGAAGCGGGTCGAGGCGGCGATCTCGCGCTCCAGGGCTTCGTGCGGCGCGGCGATGAGGCGGTGCGAGAAGCCGTGCAGGGGGTCGCCGGTGCCTTCGGCGGCGAGCTGCGCGGCGGCTTCGATGTCGGGGAGCGAGCCGGCGAGAAACGCGATTCCCTTTCCCGCGAGGCCGGTGTCGGAGAGGCGGAGCTCGATGAGGTCGACGGGCGTTCCTTTCAATGCCGCTTCGACGGAGCGGACGATCGATGATGCGGTCTCGGTCTGGAGAATCAGCAGCGAGCCCGTGGCTTTGCGGCGCGCGCCGAGGACGGCGTCGGAGAGGGACTGGTGGGCGTCAGGAAGGAAGGAGTGATCGAGGATCGATGCGCCGCCTGCGACGAGCGCGGCGTCGAGCGATTCCGCAGTCGCCGCGGTCGAGCCGCCGAAGAGCACGAGGTAGCGGCCACGAGTCACCGTGCCGGCGCGGATGAATGCGATCGGCGATTTCTTGAGAATCGCATCGACGGCGTAGACGCCGGCCGGGATGTCCTGGAAGTCGATGACCGCGAGAGCCGGGACCGTCTTCATCACGTGATCCTGAAGTGATCGACGAGCACGCAGCGGCGCCAGCGGGAGAAGCTGTGCGGGCCGGTCATGCCTTCGCCGGTGGGGCTGGCGATGGTGAAGGAGCAGTAGCCCTCGCCATCGAGACCGAGGCCGGCTTGCGACCGGCCGTTCTTGACGAAGATCGAGCAGTTGCAGGCCTTGGCCATGCGGCTGAGGTTGTCGAGGTTCTTCGAATGCATGACCGCGGTGTGGCGGTTGCCGCTCTCGGCTTCGACCGCGAGGTCGATCGCTTTGTTGGCGTCGGAGACGCGGCACACTGGCATGACCGGCATCATCTGCTCGCTCCAGATCAGCGGGTGGTCTTCGGTGACTTCGACGACCACGAGGCGCACCGAGTCGGGCGCGCTGATTCCCATCTTCGCAAGAATCACGGACGCGTTCTTGCCGATGAGGCTCTTGTCGACACGGCCTTTCTGGCGCGGTCCGCGCATCTCCTCGAACACGACGCGCTCGAGCTCGTGCAACCGCTCGCGCGGAATGACGACCGCGCCTTGGCGGCCCATCGCGGCGATGAGGGCGTCTGTGATCGAGGCGACGGCGATGACTTCCTTCTCGTCGGTGCAGATGACGTTGTTGTCGGTCGACGCGCCGAGGACGATGTCGCGCGCGGCTTTCTCGATGTCCGCGCTCTCGTCGACCACGACCGGCGGGTTGCCCGGACCGGCGCAGATGGCGCGCTTGCCGCTGGTCATCGCGACCTTGACGACTTCGCCGCCGCCGGTGACGACGACGAGGCGCACGCCGCGATCGCGCATCAGCTCCTGCGCCGATTCGATGGTCGGCACGGCGATTCCGGTGATGACGTTCGGCGGGCCGCCCGCGGCGAGGATGGCTTTGTTCAGCAGAGCGATGGCCTGCATCGAGCAGTTCTTCGCGTACGGGTGGACGTTGAAGACGACGGTGTTGCCTGCCGCGACCATGCCGATGGAGTTGCAAATGATCGTCGAGGTCGGATTCGTGACCGGCGTGATGGCGCCGATGACGCCGAACGGCGCGGGCTCGGTGAGCGTGAGGCCGTGGTCGCCGGTGACGGCGATAGGGGAGAGGTCTTCGAGGCCCGGGGTCTTATCGGTGACGAGGCGGTTCTTGACGATCTTGTCTTCGTAGCGTCCGAGGCCGGTCTCGTCGTGCGCGGCTTTGGCGAGCATGTCGCCGTTCTCGCGCATGGTCTGGCGCATCGCTTCGAGGATGCGGGCGCGTTGTGCCAGCGGGATGGCAACGAATTTCGGCTGGGCGATGGTCGTAGCTTTGACTGCCTCGGAAACCGTCGAGTAGATGCCGAGGCTCGTGTCTACCGCGGGCGATGCTGAGGCCGCGGGTGCGGAAGCTGACGGCAGAGGCACGGCGCCGCGCGCGATGTCCGCCGCGATGCGTTTCGCGATCTCGTCGATGTCCCGATCGGTCAGGCGTGTCATGTCGATCTCACTTCTTGAACTTGACGTCGTCGCCGACGCTCCAACTGTCGACGATGGCCATGACGACGGCGTCGACGGGCCGTTTGTCGGTGGCCTCGGTCTGCCGCGCGGAGCTGCCGGCGGCGATCAAGACGATCTCGTCCGGTCCCGCTCCCACGGCGTCTGCCGCCACCAGCGCGTTGCCGGTCTCCTGCCCCTTTTCGTCAAGAGGCTTGACGACGAGAAGCTTGAGCCCCTGGAGGCTTGGCTCCTTCCGCGTGGCGACGACGGTTCCCACGACCCTCGCGAGTTGCATGGATGCTCCCTCAGGGCCTTTCCCAGGCCCTTCCCTGGGCGCCGCCGGGCGGAAGTGCGAGTCTCCGCCCGGGGCGGTCCTCCTAGGCCTTCTTTTCGCGAGCCTGCGCCGCCCGGCCAAGCGGCATGACGGTGTCGACGTTGACGTGCGGCCTGGCGATGACGTGCACCGCGACCACGTCGCCGACGCGTCCCGCGGCGATCTGCGCGGCGTCGCACGCCGCCTTCACCGCCGCCACGTCTCCGCGAACGACGACGGTGACATAGCCGCCGCCGGTCTTCTCGTAGGAGACGAGCTCGACTTTCGCGGCCTTGACCGCTGCATCGGCGGCCTCGACGACCGCAGGAAAGGACCTCGTTTCAATCATGCCTAGCGCTTCCGCCATGGGTCATCCTCCCGTTTCGCCTCCGCGGCCTTCAGGCCCGGCGGCATTGTTCGAATCCGTTGTCGTGTCCGTTTCTAACCGCCGCCTGCTTTGCCTTTGCGTCCAGCGATGGAGCCGATCGCCTGTTCTGCCGCGCGGTAGGCGACGTCGATGTCGCGCTCCTCGCCGCCGAGGTAGACGCGGCCGAAGCTGCCGAAGGCGCGCACCTCGAGGACGTTGATCTCGGCCGCCTTCTCCGCCTCGTTTGCGGCGATGGCGGCGTAGCCGGCTGGCGCCACCTCGAGGACGTACAGCGTCTGGCCGGGAACGATCATGTCGCCGTGCCGCGTCCTGTTGATGAGCTGCGTGTGATAGTCGGCGATGTTGCGGATCACCTGGCTCGATGTGATCTCCGGCTTGATGCGCTCCTCTTCCTTCAAACCCAGCAGGTCGAGGATCGCGCGGCCGGCCTGACGCACGTCGGCCTGCGAATCGGAGTGGAGCTCGAGCATGCCGTAGAGGCGCTCGATGATCATCATCCCGGGCTTGACGTCGGTGGCCTTCAGCGCGACGTCGGTGACGCGCATGATGTCCATGCCAGGCGAGACCTCGACGAACAGCGAGGCCTGGCCCGGGACGGGCAGAAAGCCCTGCGCCACCGTTCCGAGGAACGAGGCGAACTGCGGTTGAAGGCTGTCGATGAAAACGTAGCAGCGGAGCTCGGCCACCGTCTCACCCCTTCCCCGAGGCCAGTTGCGTGGCCTCTTCAACGATCTTCACACTCGAGGAGCAGCCGACGCGTGTCGCGCCTGCTTGCACCATCTTAACCACATCGGCGTAGGTACGGACACCACCCGAGGCCTTGACCCCGAGTTTTCGCGGCGCCACGGTGCGCGCCATCAGGGCGATGTCCTCGACCGTCGCGCCCGCTTTGGAGAAGCCGGTCGAGGTTTTGACGAAATCGGCGCCGGCCTTCATCGCGAGCTGGCAGCCGCGGATTTTCTCTTCGTCCGTGAGGAGCGCGGTCTCGAGGATGACTTTGGATCGGGCGTGGCTTTCCTGGCAGGCCTCGACGACGCCGCGGATGTCGCGGGCTACGAGGAGGTCATCCTTCCCTTTGAGCGCGCCGATGTTGATGACCATGTCGATCTCCTGCGCGCCTTCGCGCAGAGCCCGGCGTGCCTCGAGGATCTTGATTTCCGGCGAGCTGGCGCCAAGCGGAAAGCCGACGACGCAGCAGACCTTGACCGGGGTGCCGCGCAGAAGCGACTTTGCCTTCGCTGCCCACGTGGAGTTGACGCAGACGGAGTAGAAGCCGTAGCGCTTCGCTTCTTCACAGAGTTTGACGATGTCATCGGCCACGGCCTCGGGTTTGAGCAGCGTGTGGTCGATCAGTTTCACGAGCTTGTCGGGCGGGAGCACGCTCGTCGCCGGCGGAGCCGACGCGCCTTGCTGCAGGAGTTGCCTCACGCGCTCGGCGATGCGTGCGATCTCGTCGGGGGTGAGGTCAGCGGCCGGGTTGGAGCTCACAGCGCGCCCTCCTTTCTCGATCTCGCGGATCATCCTGACACGAGCGCGGTGCCGGTCGACCGTGCATTCGGTCCCGAGGAAGACATCGACGATGCGCTTCGCAGTCTCGACGTCGACCTGCCCGGCGCCGAGCGTCAGCACATTCGCGTCGTTGTGCTCGCGACTGTTCCGCGCCAACGCCTCGTTGTAGCAGGCGGCGGCTAGGACGCCCGGGACTTTGTTCGCAGCCATCGCCGATCCGATTCCCGCGCCGTCCACGACGATCCCAAAGCGGCATGCGCCGGAGGAGACGAGATCGGCAACTGCGTGCGCGATCTTCGGATAGTCGACCGGATCCTTGCTGTTGGTCCCCATGTCCCGCACCGCATGACCCTTCTCGCGAAGGTGCAGCTTGAGCTGCTCCTTGAGCTCGAAGCCGCCATGATCGGCGCCGAGAGCGATAGGAAACGCATGGGTGTTCGCGGTGGGAGCCACCATCGTCAAGAACGGGCCAAGATGCTCGCGGGATTCGACTTGTCACCTTGTGCGCGCGGAGGATAGCACGAAACCAGAAACCAGAATTAGAAACCAGAAACCAGAAACCAGAAACCAGAACCATTTCTGGTTTCTGGTTTCTAGTTTCAGGTTTTCTTTGGCGAAGAGCTGTGCTCTCGCGAGAACCATTTTCTGACTTCAAGAAAAAAGCCTTCCCTCCCTGGCCGGGGGAGCGAAGGCTATGGCGCGCTCGAGTGCGCCTGCTGGGTCGCTGCGAGTTTTATCGGATCAGCGACGACACCAATGTACTCCTTTCCGATCGCGTGCGCCGCATCTTTTTGGAAGGCGGAAATCCAGTTGCCAGACCGATCGTCGTTCCCGGAGGCGTAGGCGTCGCCGTCGCCGGTTATTGACTTTGTGCTTCCGCGACCTCCGCGTCTCCGCGTGAGAAGAGCATTCACCGCAGAGACGCAGAGGAGGACGCTCGTGAGATCTCCGGCAGCGCTCTGGGTCGAACTCTCCCATCTTGAGATCCTTCGCCGTCTTCGCGGCTCAGGATGACGTGGCTGACCACTGCCCACTGCCCACTGCTCACTTCTTCCCTATCCGTCCGGCTCGCGATGACGTGCCGCCTCTACTTCACCTTCGTCCCCGCCGGCACTCCCGGATCCACAGCAAGCAGCGAGGGCTCGCCGCCGATCGAGGCCGCGAGCACCATGCCGTTCGATTCGATGCCCATCAGCTTGGCCGGCTGCAGGTTCGCGACGACGACGATTTTCCTCCCGACCAATTCCTCGGCTGTGTATTTCTCGGCGATGCCGGCCACGATCGTCCGCTCCTCGTCGCCGAGAAAAATCCCGAGCTTCATCAGCTTCTTCGACTTCTCTACCTTCTCCGCCGTGCGGATCTCGGCGACGCGGAGATCGGCCTTGAAGAACTCGTCGATCGAGATGCGATTCGATCCGCTGGGCGAGGGCGCCGCCGCGGGAGGCTTTGGCTCCGGCGCTGGAGAGGCGGGAGGCGTCGGGTCACTTGCTTTCGATTCAGTCATTGCATTCGTTTCCTTTGCTGGCGTGGCCGCAGGGCCCCTGGTAGGTCCAATGTACGCGGCCGCATCGGCGCGCGGAAAGATCGGATCGGTTGCCTTGACGGGCCGCCCGTTCGGAAGCCCGCCCCAATTGAGATCGTCGCGGGCGATGCGATCGGGATCGCCGCCGAGGCGGGCCAGCGCCTCGCGCGTCGCGGTGGGCATCACCGGCGCCACCATCACCCAGACGATGCGCAGCGATTCGAGAACCGTCCAGAGGATGCGCGACAGACTTTCATCCGCGCCCGTCTCCTTGAATTTCTTCCACGGCTCGCGGGACACGATGTACCCGTTGACGGCCACCAGCAGCTTCCACGCGACCTCGAGCGCGCGATGGAATGCGTAGTTCTCCATCTCGCCGAGGTACTCGGGGACGAGCTGGGCGGCCAGGGCCTTGAGCTCGTTGTCGTCGCACGGCGTTGGCGGCGTTCTCCCGCCGAAGTAGCTGTCGGTCATCTTCACCGCGCGCGACAACGTGTTGCCGAGGTCGTTCGCGAGATCGGCGTTGTATCGCGTGAGAAACGCCTCGTCGGAATAGTTGGAATCCTGCCCGAACACCATGTCGCGCAGGACGAAATAGCGGAAGGGATCGACGCCGAAGTCGTCGATGATCGCGTCGGGCCGCACGACGTTTCCCAACGACTTGGAGATCTTTTGATTGTCGCGAAGCCACCACCCATGCCCTGCGATCTGCTTCGGCAGCGGCACGCCTGCCGACATCAGGAACGCGGGCCAGTACACGGCGTGAAAGCGCACGATGTCTTTACCGATGAGGTGCAGGTTTGCCGGCCAGTAGTGCTGAAACCGCGCGTCCTCGGCAGAGCCGAATCCGAGCGCGGAGATGTAGTTCGTCAGCGCATCCATCCAGACGTAGATGACATGATCCGGATGGCCGGGAAACGGGATGCCCCATTTGATCGACGTGCGGGAGATCGACAGGTCCTTGAGCCCCTGCTCGACGAACGAGATCACTTCGTTGAACCGCGTGGCCGGGAGGACGAAGTTCGGATTGCGGCGATAGAAGTCGAGCAGCGGCTCGGTGTAGCTGGAGAGCTTGAAGAAATAGTTGCTCTCGGTCGTCCACTCGACGGGGTGCCCGCTGTCGTCTTTGCGGTCGCGGACCTGGTTCTCGGGGATGAACGTCTCCTCTGTCTGGCAATACCAGCCGGAGTGCTCCCCGAGGTAGATGTCGCCGGGGTTGCGCTCCCGGATGCGGCGGATCAACTCGTAGACGCCGGCGTAGTGGCGGCTCTCGGTGGTGCGGATGAACTCGTCGTTCGTGATGTTGAGCTTTTTCCAGAGCCGCCGATGGTGCTCGACCACGCGGTTGGCCAGATCGATCGGCGCGATCCCTTCCTTCGCCGCGGAACGCTCGATCTTTTGCCCATGCTCGTCGGTGCCGGTGAGGAAGAAGACGTCGTCGCCCATCCGCCGCCGGTGACGCGCGATCACGTCGGCGACGATGTTCTCGTAGATGTGCCCGATGTGCGGCAGGTCGTTGACGTAGTGAATGGCGGTGGTGATGTAGAACTTCTTGCTCATCGCAGGTCGCGGGATTCTACCTCAGCGGCCCAGTTGCCGAACTTTGCAAGTTCGGTCTCTGGAGTTTGGAAATTCTGCAAATCGTAGGGCCCAGCTGCGCTGGGCCAACTCACTGCGCGATTCAAGACCGACGTGCCGCTCGCGTGGCGGCCCAGCGCTGCTGGGCCCTACGGACCTCTGGCGTTTGGACATTTCCATGTTCAGTTTGATCGAGCCTGCGAAAAGCCCTCTCCCGACGGGAGAGGGCGGCGCGAAGCGCGGGTGAGGGGACGCCGCGCGCAGCGCGAAATCAAAGCGATGACGATCTCGCGTTCGTGCATCAGAGGAGAAGGTCTTGCGCCTGCGCTCGGAGTTCGTTGGCGTCCTTCAAGCCTGAGACCAGTCCGCGAGGTAGTGCTATCATTCGCGCTCTTTTCCGAAGTCCGATGAAATTCCTGAAGACATCGATTCCCGGAGTGCTGCTGATCGAGCCGGACGTGTACGCCGACGATCGCGGATTCTTCATGGAGACCTACAACCTCTCACGCTTCCGGGAAGAGGGAATCGCCGTGGATTTCGTGCAGGACAATCACTCGCGCTCCGCCCGCGGCGTCCTGCGGGGCCTTCACTACCAGGAGCCGAAGGCGCAGGGAAAGCTGGTGCGCTGTTCGCGCGGAGCGCTCTTCGACGTCGCGGTAGACGTGCGCCGCGGATCGCCCTCGTTCAGGAAGTGGGTGGGAGTCGATCTGACGGAGTCGAACAAGCGCCTGCTCTGGATTCCTCCAGGCTTCGCCCACGGCTTTTGCGGCCTCGCGGAT
>DASQGS010000312.1:0-2448 GCA_035632455.1 Thermoanaerobaculia bacterium
TTCCTGGCCTCAGAGAAGAGTCAGAATCAAAAGACGGCGACGGCGACGGCTACGGCTACGAGGGCATCATCTCCTCCACCGCCGACCGGATGTCCTCGATCCCCATCTCCATCCGATCCCGATGCGTTCGAAACGAAACGACGCAGATCCGGATCACGAAGCGGCCGTCCAGCACCGTCCCTGTGAGCATCACCCGTTTGCGGCGATTGATGCGATCGAGGAGCTCTCGATTCATCGCATCGAGCTCCGCATCGGAAAGTCCGGGCCGCACAAGACGGAACGCGACCACCGTGAGCTGCGGCTCGGCCACGATCTCGATTCCTTCGATCTTCCGCAGTTCCTCGGTGGCCCAGATCGTCAGGTCGAGCTTTTCGTCGAGTGCCTCGCGGAACGGTCCGATCCCGAACATCTTGATCGGCAGCCAGAGGCGCAGACCGCGAAAATCGCGCGAGAGCTCGGGCGAGATCTCGCAGAAGTCCACCAGGTCGGCCTCGGCCTGCATCTCCGGCAGGTACTCGGCGTGCAGCGAATGCGCGCGGCGAAGCGCCTCGCGATCGCGCACCAGCAGCGCGCCGGTGCCGTACGGAAGAAATAGCGCCTTGTGCGGATCGAGCGTCACCGAATCGGCGCGATCGATGCCGCGCATGACCGCCGCGCCGCGCGCCGTCAGCACGAATGGCGCGCCGTACGCGCCGTCGACGTGGAACCAGAGTCTCTCCCGCGCGGCGAGATCCGCGAGCGCATCCAGATCATCCACCGCGCCGCTGTTCGTCGTCCCCGCGCTGCCCACGAGCAGGAACGGCCGGAACCCTTCGGCGCGATCAGCGAGAATCGCCTCCTCGAGATCATCGAGCCTGATGCGGAATCGCGCGTCCGTCGCGATCTCGCGAACCGCGGAATACGGGAACCCGGCGAGATTGGCGGCCTTGGCAACCGAGTGATGGACCTGGTCGGATGTGTAGATTGCCCCGCGATGAAGATCGTCGCCAAGCAGCTCCTTTCGCGCAGTGACGATTGCCGTGAAATTCGCGAGCGAGCCGCCGGTGGTCAGAATGCAGCCCGAGCTGTCCGGATACCCGAGGATCCGGCAAAGCCAGCGAATGACATTCGACTCGATCTGCACCAGCGCCGGCGCGGCCGCGCAGACCCCGGTGTAACGATTGACGGCGTTGGCGATCAGATCGGCGACTGCTGCGTGGAAGATGCCGCCGCCGGGGATGTAGGCGAGATAGCCCGGGCCCGGGGCATTAAACGAGCGCGGCACGAGCTCGTCGAACACGAAATCGAGCAGCCGGCCGTAGTCCTCGCCGCGCTCCGGCACCTCCGGCTCGATGATCGACTTCGCGAAAGCCGTCGCATCCTCGACGCTCGACGCCGGCTGCTGCGGGAGCGATTCGATATGCGGCACGATCCGGCGCATGGCCTCGTCGACGAGCCGTCGCATCTCATCGGCGTCTGGTTCCAATGGGTAGGCGTTTGACATAGGGCGAGCATTATCGGGGAGAACGGACCGGCACGCCACGAAGAAAGACATCCGCAGTGTTACGAATCATGAACGCGGGCGATGGCATTACGACGGATCATTGCTCCGCTCGTAGAAGAGATGAAGGATGAGATCAACATGACCGGCTCGCGCATCAGGCTCTTCATCGTCGTCGCCCTGCTGATCCCGATCTCCTTGGCGCAGCCGGCACAGGGCGCCGATCCTGCGCCGCGCGTGCTCCAAGAGCTGAACATCCTTCCCGAGTCGGCAAGCATTGAAGAGAGCGGCACACAGCCGTATGTAGCGATCGGGACCTATTCGAATGGTGTGAGAAGGGACGTCACGAGCGAGGCGAAGTGGTCGTCGAGCAACCGCAAGCTGTCGGCAACGACGGCCGACGGAACCGCCGCGGGAATCAAGTCCGGCAAGGTGACCATCACGGCCGCCATCGGCACCCTCAAGGCCACAGGCAAACTGACCATCGAGCCGCGACTCATGAGCATCATCGTACCGCCTCCAGAGACGATCCTGGTGCCGGGCGAGGGCTATGCATTCATCGCACTGGGACGGTACTCCGACGGCACGGTTCGACGCCTCACCGACAGAACCGGTTGGTCGGTCGACGACAAGCGCGTCGCAACGATCGATGCCACTGGAATAGCGATGGCCATCAGAAAAGGAACGGTCACGATCGTCGCTGCCGTTCGAGACCTTCGGGCTACAACGCAATTGCGCATCAGCGACGCCGTCAAGCAGGCGGAGGCCCTTCTGCCGATAAGCGTGACCCCGCGAGCGGCGATAGCTCCCAGTGCAGCCACCATTACGGCAACCCTGAACACAGTTCATACCGCGGCCAGCGTCAGCGTTGCGCCGGTCATCCAATCCATTGCAATCCAACCGCAAGCTGCAATCCTCACCGTCGGCCAGACCCAGCAAGTCACGGCAACGGCAACAATGTCGGATGG
>DASQGS010000313.1:0-10470 GCA_035632455.1 Thermoanaerobaculia bacterium
CCGAGCTGCGGGCGCACAGCCTGGCGCCCCTACCGTTCCCGCCAGCGCTCGTGCATCCAGACCCATTGCGCGGGGGCGTGGCGGATCTGGGCTTCGATGATCGCGGTGAGGCGCGCCGTCAACTCCTCGGGGTCGTCGTTGCGGCTGGTCGCGATCGGCGCGTGAAACGTGACCAACTGGCGGCCATCGCCGAGGCGCTCGATGAACAGCGGGACGATCGGTGCGCCGGCGCGGATGGCGATCCGGGCCGGGCCGATCGGCGTGAGCGCGGGACGGCCGAAGAACGGCACCTTCACGCTTTCGGCGCGGATGTTCTGGTCCAGAAGAAACGCCAGCAGGCGGTTCCTGCGCAGCGCCTGGAACATCGCTCGCGCGGATGAGCCGGAGCCGCGATCGATGGTCTCGATGCCGAAGGCCGCGCGGAAATCGGTGATGAACTCGTTGAGTTTCGCCTCGTCGCGCTCGCGCTGAAGCACGGTCATCGGTGCGACGGTTGCGATCGTGGCCGCGCACCACTCCCAGTTCCCGCAATGGCCGGTGATGCCGATCGCGCCCTTCCCGGAGGCGAGTGCGGCGCGGACGTTCTCGGCGCCGTCGATGATCGTCGTCTCGGCAAGCCGCGCGGGTGTGAGATTTCGCAGCCACAGCAGCTCGAAAAACGACACGCCGAAGTGCTCGAACATCTCGCGGATCGTCTCCTCGCGTTTCCACTCCGGCCACTCTGGAAACGCAATAGTGATGTGCGCGAGCGCTTTGATCCGATAGCGCCGCAGAACGTTCCAGGCCAGACGGCCCATGAAGCGTCCCAGCATCCGGCCTGCGGGAAGCGGGATATACCGTCCGATCGCCGCCATGCCGAAGACGGCGGGGACGAGGATGCTTTCCCTAAGCGCTCGGGTTCTCGGACTTGCCACTCTCGAAGTCTCTCACGATGGCGTCCCACTGGCCGCGTTCCCGCAGAAGGCGCTCGACGATCTCGCGGAGCGCACCGCGCCCCCCCGCGCTCTCGAGTCTCCACGTCGCCGCTGCGCGCACCTCGGTGGCAGCATCCGAGGGCGCCGCGGAGATGCCGGCGCGCAGCATCGGCGCGAGATCGGGGAGATCGTCGCCGGCGTAGAGGATCTGGTGGAGGCCGATGCTCAGCTTTCGCGCCAGCCGCTCGATCTCCTCGAGCTTGCTGGCTGCGCCCTGGGCCAGCTCATCGATGCCGAGCTCGCTCGCGCGCCGCGCGACTGCCCGCGAATGGCGGCTCGTGATGAGCGCGACCGTGATGCCGGCCTTCTGAGCGAGGCGCACGGCCAGACCGTCGCGAACGTTGAACTCCTTGACCTCGCGCGTCTCGCCGAGGTAAATGATCCGGCCGTCGGTGAGAACTCCGTCGACGTCGGATGCGATGAGCTTGATGTCGGCCGCGGGCATGAACGCGAATCGTAGCACCTGCGCGCTCCCTCTCCCCGCCAGGGTCGTAGCGCCAAAGAACGCTGCGCGAAATTCGGGGAGAGGGCCGGGGAGGGGAAAATGTCGAGGCAATTTTCGCGATGTCGACAACCCAAATCCTGCTGATGCGTTGCCCCTCACCGTGCCCTCTCCCCGAATGACGAGCCGCGTTCTTGGCGTTACGGCACGGACGGGGAGAGGGATTTGCTACCCTCTGTAATTTGGATCCACCCCCTCGACCGCACCCGTCGTGTACAGATACTCATCCAGCGCTTCGCCGCGATTGCCGCAGTCGCCGTTGAGGGAGAAGGAGAAGACGAGGGCGATGCGAAGGCCTTCCACGACGGCACGGACACTGTGGAGGCACCGGTCTCCGCGGAAGACGACGGCGCGGCCTGGAGCTGGAGCGATGATCCGTTTCTTCCCCAGCAACATGCGCACCGGCGGGGCGAGAAGAACTGCGTCGGCTGCCCGCTGCAGGTGCGGACTGCCGCCTGAGGGGAGCCTGTATCGCGGATAGACCTCCGTCTCGCCGCCCTTGACCTCATTCAGGTAGACGATCGCCGTGAAAGGGTTGCGGTCGTAGTGCCAGCGGTAGGCTCCGCCCGGTGGAGTCAAGTTCACATTGCACGCCACCTGCGCGCTGGGGAGGAGCTCGACATGGCATCGCGAGGCGGCCGAGAGACGGGCGGCGAGGGTCTCGCCGATTGCGACGATCTCCGGCAGATCGCGCGCGATCCGGGCGCCGTCGATCACCATGTATTGAAGGGGGCGGCTCCGGAAGCTTCGCCGGACCATCGGCAGTTCCTGAAATGCGGCGTAGTGCTCGATACACCCCGCCAGATCGATGCAGAGATCGCCGGGCAGAATGCCATCGATCACGCTGCATCCGCGGATCGCAGCCGCAGCCTCGGCTTCGCCGATCGCTATTGTGTGCACGTCACTTTGCCTTGATTTGCCGGAGCTTCACACGTATCGTAAGAGAGTCAACCCAAAACCGGCAAGACAAGTCGCGGACAGGCGATCGCGCCACTGCATGCGGATCGCTATGCCCACCTGCATAGACTCAAACGAGGTGATCCATGACGAAGCGGATCGTGTACTTCCTGGCTCTCGTGATTCTGCTCGGCATTCTTCTTGCCGGGCCGCTCGTGGGGGCGGCGCCGCAGCCCGCCGCCATGGCGCCCGCGGCCAATTCGGCCAATCCCTGCGCGAAGTTGCCGGCGCCGAATGAGGCCGAGCTGTATCCGTGGCTCGCCGCGCGCTGCTATGTGAAGCTCTATGACGAAAAGAAGAGCGGCTGGACGCGCGACAAAGAGATCCGAGGGACAGGGCCTTATATCGCTGGCAACGCGATCGGACTGGAAAGCGATCTCGATTACGGCGTGCATCCGGCCGTGCGCATCTACTACTCGCCGGAAGTGATGACCTGGCTCAAGGGTGGAAGGAAGGGAGCCGTTGCCGACGGCGGCATCATTGTCAAGGAGATGTACTACCCGCCGAATCCGTCCTACTACAACACGCTCACCCCCGAGGAACAGGTCGCGAAGATGACGAGCTGGACGATCATGGTCAAAGCGCCGAATCGCTCGTATGACGGCTGGTTCTGGTCCTATTACGCGGTTCCGGAGCCTCCCGCACCCACCGGGCTGGGCGCGACGCCGCCGGCCGCGCTGCACGTCCGTCACGACGGCGGCTCGGACGCGCGTCCCGCGGAGCGCGAGCACCTGAACCTCTTGCGCGTCATCCGCCCCATCGAGGCGCCTCCTCCTTCGTTCCCGTACGACACGAACTCCGGCTTCGGGCTTTATTGCCTTCGCTGCCACGCCTCGGCGACAAACGAGGCGACGTTCTCTTCGCTCGACAACATCGAAGGCTTCCCCGGCGAAGTCCTCACTTACCTCGCGGTTCAACCGGTGCCGACCTCGTACGATCCGGGCCCAGCGACCTGCACGCCTCCAGTGACTCCACCGCCGGCGTCCGCGGGCTTCCTGAAGACGTTCCAGTACCCGACGCTCGACATCCCGCTCCAGCGCGTGAAGTCGTTCCCATCCGCGGTCTATGACCATGTCGTGGTTCCGCAGAAGCCCGATCTGAAGATGCAGTTCATCACCTCGGATCAGTGCATGGGCTGCCACGACGCCACCGAAGGCGAGCAGTGGAATCCGCACATGATGACCACCGAGCCCATCACCAAGACCCGGCTCAACTATTCGGTCAACGGCGAGTGGCAATCCTCGGTCATGGGCCTCTCCGGCCGCGATCCGATCTTCCATGCCCAGCTCGAATCCGAGACCTTATTGATCCCCGCCCTCCGCAAGAACAATTACGCCTCGAACGTCTGCTACCGCTGCCACGGCGCGATGGGACAGAAACAGCTCCAACACGATACCGGGCGCACGTTCCCGCACGATCTCGTCTACCAGTTCAGCGACGACCTCAACCGCGACAGCGAAGGCGATCTCAAATACGGCGCCCTCGCACGCGATGGCATCTCCTGCGCCGTCTGCCACCACATCGATCTCAAGAGTCCGACGAAGCCCGTTCCTCCGACGCAGTTCACCGGCGAGTTCCTGCTGATGCCGTCCAACATCGTCAACGGCCCGTTCCCCGATCCGCTGCTCAAGCCGATGAACAACACGCTGGGCTACACGCCGCAGCAGAGCCCGATCATCAAGTCGGCGGGACTCTGCGGCACGTGCCACTCCATCGTGCTGCCGGTCTTCAAGGCCGACGGATCGCCGGTCATCGGGCCGGACGGCAAGCCGAAGGAAGGGTTCGAGCAGTCCACGTATCCGGAATGGCTCAACAGCGCCTACCAAAACGAAGACAACGAGCATCGCAAGATCTCGCCGGGCCAGGTGCGAACCTGCCAGAGCTGCCACATGCCGAACACGATGAACGGCTCGCCGATCGCGTTCCGCATCGCGAACATCGAGGACAACGATTACCCGATGACCACGCACCGCCTGCCGGAGAAGGACATCACGCTGCCAATCCGTTCGCCGTTCTCGCGGCATCTGCTGATCGGCATCAATCAATTCGTGCTGAACATGTTCTCGCAGTTCTCCTCGATCCTCGGGAACTCGCTGACCGATGCCATGGCTCCGGGCGACGCGCAGAACCCGATCCAGACGACGATGGATGCGAGCCTTCAGGTGGCGCGCAATGAGAGCGTGCGCCTGACGCTGACGCACCTCAGCAAGACCGACAAGTCTCTCGAGGTCGGCGTCAACCTCGCGAATCTCACCGGGCACAAGTTCCCGACCGGCGTCGGCTTCCGGCGCGCGTTCCTCGAGCTCGACGTCCTCGATGCCAGCGGCAGGGTGCTGTGGGCCTCGGGACGCACGAACAGTGAAGGCGTGATCATCGGCGGCGACGGCAAACCGCTCATCACCGAGTTCTTCGATGCCCGCCATGGCAACGGAACGCCGCCGCAGAAGTATCAGCATCACCACAAGGTCGTGACCAGCCAGGATGAGGTGCAGATTTACGAACGGCTCGACAAGGATCCAGCCGGCTTCTTCACCACGAGCTTCTTCAGCCTCGACAAGGACGTGAAGGACAACCGCCTCCTGCCGCTGGCCTGGAGCTCGGCCGGGTTGTACGCCGAGGTCACGAAGGCAGTCGGCGTGGACGGCGATCCCGACTACGAGAACGGCACCGGGAGCGACTCGGTCCTCTACCAGATCGCGATGACTCCGCAGCTCGCCGCGGCAACGCAGGTGCAGGTGAAGGTCATGTATCAAGCGACGCCGCCGTACTATCTCGTCCAACGCTTCGACGCCGCCGCGGGAGCGCCGCCGGAGATCACGACCGCGGAGACCAAGCGGCTCTACTATCTCGGCAGCCATCTCGACACTTCGGTCGACGGCATCCAGAGCTGGCGCACGGAGCTGGCGTCAGTCTCCTCGCCGATCGCGGGCTTCAGTACAACCGCCACGACGGGGCTGCCCTCGGCAACGAGCGGACGCTGACGGAGTGCATTCGATTCATCCACGCGACAGCGAGCGATTCCTGCTCCGGCAGCTCTGCGAGCGCAGACTGCCGGAGCGGTTCCCTGACCTCCACTTCGTAACGCAATCGTTCACGCCGTCGATCATCGAGAACGGGATCGAGCGCACGGCCTGCGAGATTCTGCGTGCGATGCGGAGGGACCGCCGCAGTGTTTTCGTGATCCTGCACGAATACGCTACCGCGCTCGACTTCGGAGAGCACATCGTGTTCACGCCACATGTCGTCGCCGGCATGGCGGAGTCGTTCATCCCGATCGCCTACCTCCCGTACAACTGCTGCGATGACCCGCCGCCGATGGACGAACGCCCGCTGCTCGCGAGCTTCCGAGGATCGGCGGCAACGGACCCGACGGGCACGCGGCAACGCGTGATTACCGCGCTCGGCGGCGAAGCCGATTGCGTCGCCGAGGACACCGATCGCTTCCACGACTGGCACGACAAAGCGCAACAGCGCGCGAACGCGTCGCGCTATCGCGAGTTGCTGGCAGCATCGCGGATCTCGATCTGCCCCCGCGGCGCCGGCGTCGCCACATTCCGCTTCTGGGAGGCCCTCGCCTCCGGCAGCGTCCCGCTGCTCGTCGCCGACGGACTGCGCCTTCCGCTCGCGCGCATCATCGATTGGGACACGATCTCGCTCCGCCTCGGCGAAAGCGACGTCGACCAACTCCCCGCGTTTCTGGCGTCGCAATCGATCCCGCGCCTCGCCGAAATGGCCGCGCTAGGCCGGCGGATCTGGGACGAATGGTTCGCCCCGGAACGATGGTATGCGGCGATCGAGGAGGAGTTGGCGCGGCCGCGCGAGTTGTTTCCCTCTCCCCGTCCGTGTCGTAACGCCAGAAACACAAAATCGTCATTCGGGGAGAGGGCAGGTGAGGGGCAACGCAGCGGCAGGATGCACCGCCAACGTCTCGCTTGCGGGCAAGAAATGCAGAACGCAGAACGCAGAATGCAGAATTGAGAAAGGGGCACGCCTGCGCTTGTGGCTTCTGTTGAATTGAGAAGCTGGAAGTAGAAATAGAATTGAGAAAGGGCCAGATCGGGCCGGCCTGTTTCTCAATTCTCACTTCTATTTCAACTTCTCAATTCCGCACGCTCCTCAGGCACCGCTGTCCCTTTTCTCAATTCTGCATTCTGCGTTCTGCGTTCTGCATTCCCGTGGCGAACCAGCAACCACGGATTGAGAAGCTTGAGAACGCGTCATCATGCCGACCCCGGTGAATCTGCCTTGCTGGTTTCCCCTCTCCCCGGCTCTCTCCCCGAATTGCGTACTGCGTTATTGGCGTCACTGCACGGGCGGGGAGAGGGAGGTCTTCGCGCGCTACAAAATCGCCATCTCCACCAACTCTCTCTGCTGCTCCTCGTGGCGATGATGCGAGCCTGTCGCCGGTGACGCGCTGACTGGGCGGCCCGCGTACCGAAGCTTCTGCGTACCGCTCAGCAAACCGCCGAGGCGCTCGTGGAGGAACGGCCAGGCGCCCATGTTTCGCGGCTCCTCCTGAACCCAGATGATCTCCGTCGCGCTTGGGTACGCCCGCAACACCGCGGCGAGCATCGGTTGCGGGAACGGGTAGAACTGTTCGAGGCGGATGATCGGGACCGTCGGGTTCGCCTTGTCGCGCACCGCCTTCAGGTCGTAGTAGACCTTGCCGCTCGTGATCACGACTCGCTTCGCCTCGGATGAATTCGAGATGGCATCGCCGAGCACGGGCTCGAAGCGGCTGTTGATGAGATCGTCGAGCGTCGACGTCGCGTGCGGATGTCGCAGCAGCGACTTCGGCGTCATCACGATCAGCGGCTTGCGCGGCTCGTTTTGCATCTGGCGGCGCAGCGCGTGGAAGTACTGCGCGGGCGTCGTCGGGTAGACCGCCTGCATGTTGCCCTCGGCGCACAGCGTGAGGAAGCGCTCCAGCCGCGCGCTCGAGTGCTCCGGCCCCTGGCCTTCGTAGCCGTGCGGCAGCAGCATCACGAGGTCGGAGTGCTGTCCCCACTTCTCCTCGGCGCTGGAGATGAACTGATCGACCACGATCTGCGCGCCGTTCATGAAATCGCCGAACTGCGCTTCCCACAGCACGAGCGCGCCGGGATCGGCCACGGAGTAGCCGTACTCGAATCCGACAACGCCGTACTCCGAGAGCAGCGAGTCGTACACCGCGAAATCGACCTCGGCCTTCACCGGCTCCGGCGACGCCGCGTCATCCGACACCGGCGATTCCTTCACTTCTTTCCGCAGCGCATTGAGCGGCACGTAGCCCTGGCCCGTCGCGTAGTCGAACAGCAACGCGTGCCGTTGCGAGAACGTGCCGCGTCCGCTGTCCTGACCGCTGAGGCGCACGCGGTAGCCGTCGAGCAGCAGCGTGCCGAAGGCCATCATTTCGCCGAACGCCCAATCCATCGGCTCGCGGCCTTCAGCCATGGCCTGCCGGCGCGCGAGGATCGGCTTGAGCTTCGGATGTGGCGTGAAGCTCGGCGGGAGTGTCGTCAGCGCGCGGCCGACTACGTCGAGCTGCTCGCGCGGCACGCCGGTCTCCGGCGACGGCTGCCGTTGAAAGCCCGTGATCTCCTCGTCGGTGTAGAGCGCGTCCCTGTCCAGCGGCGGCGGCGCGCCCTCTTCTTTCGTGCGATCGAACGCCTCCTGCAATCTGGCGTGGAACGCGTCGAGCCACTCCTCTGCTTCTTTCGGGTCGAGGTCGCCCTTGCGCAGGAGCTGTTCCGTGTAGATCTTGCGGACCGAGCGGTGCTCCTTGATCAGCTTGTACATCCTCGGTTGCGTGAGCGACGGCTCGTCGCCTTCGTTGTGGCCGTGGCGGCGGTAGCAGAGCATGTCGATGACCACGTCCTTGTGAAACTGCTGGCGGAATTCGTACGCCAGCTTCACCGCGCGGATGCAGGCCTCGGGGTCGTCGCCGTTCACGTGGAAGATCGGCGCCTGCACCATCTTCGCGACGTCGGTGGCGTACACCGAGGAGCGCGCCGACTCCGGCCCGGTCGTAAAACCGATCTGGTTGTTGATCACGAGATGGATCGTCCCGCCCGTGCGATAGCCGTTGAGCTGCGAGAGATTGAGCGTCTCCGCCACGACGCCCTGGCCGGCGAACGCGGCATCGCCATGGATCAGCACCGGCAGCACCCACGAGCGCTGGCGATCGCCGATCAGCTTCTGTTTCGCGCGGACCATTCCTTCGACAATCGGATCGACGGCCTCGAGGTGGCTGGGGTTCGACGCCAGCGTCAGATTCATGAACGAGCCGCTCGGCGTCTGGTGCATGCCCTCGGCGCCGAGGTGGTACTTCACGTCACCCGATCCCTGCGTCGTGTTCGGATCCACGTCGCCCTCGAATTCGTGGAAGATCTTCTCGTACGACTTGCCGAGGATGTTCGCGAGCACGTTGAGCCGGCCGCGGTGAGCCATGCCGATCACCGCCTCCGCCACGCCGTCGCTCGTGGCCTCGGTGAAGAGGTAGTCGAGCATCGGGATCGTGGTCTCGGCTCCCTCGAGCGAGAAGCGCTTGTGGCCGACGTACTTCGTGTGCAGGAAGCGCTCGAAGGCCTCGGCGTCGTTGAGCTTCATCAGGATGCGCCGCTTGACCGAATCGTCCAGCGTCTGCTTGTTGCGCGGCGGCTCCATCCGATCCTGCAGCCATCGCTTCTGCTTCGGATCCTGGATGTGCATGTACTCCGGTCCGATCTTGCCGCAGTACGTCTCGCGCAGCGTGTCGAGGATGTCGCGCAGTTTCGCGCTCGCCTTTCCGGAGAGGCCGCCGCAGATGAACTCGCGGTCGAGGTCCCAGATCGTGAGGCCATAGGTCTGCGGGTTCAGCTCGGCGTGGTGATGGACCTTGTACTCGAGCGGATCGAGATCGGCGAGCAAATGGCCGCGGACGCGATAGGCGTTGATCATCTGCAGCACTGCGGCGCCGCGGCTGATGATCTCAGCGTTATTCGATCCGCCGAGGTTCAGGCGATTGCGGTCGCGCGACCAGCGCACGGGCTCGTACGGGATGCGAAGATCGCGGTAGATGTCGTCGTAGAAATTCTCCTCGCCGATCAGGAGCTGATGCACGTGGGCGAGGAACGCGCCCGACTCCGCGCCCTGGATGATGCGGTGGTCGTACGTCGAGGTCATGGTCATGACCTTCGAGATCCCGAGGTCCGCGAGGATCGAGGGATCGGACGCGGAGTACTCGGCCGCGTAGTCGATCTGGCCTGTGGCGATGATCGTTCCCTGCGATTGCATCAAGCGCGGCACGGACGCAACGGTGCCAATCGTGCCGGGATTCGTCAGCGAGACCGTCGTTCCCTCGAAGTCGGCGATCTCGAGCGTGTTCGCGCGCGCCTTCCGCACGAGATCGTTGTACGACTTGAGAAACTGGGCGAAGTCGAGCGACTGCGCGCGCTTGATGTTCGGGACCACGAGAGACCGCGAGCCGTCCTTGCGCTCGAGGTCGATGGCGATGCCGAGGTTGATGTCCTCGCGGTCGATGCGTGCGGGTGTGCCGTCGTGCACGATGAACGCCGAGTTCATCCGCGGCGCGGCCTGGATCGATTTCACGATCGCCCAGGCGATGATGTGCGTGAACGACGCCTTCGTCTGACCGATGAGCGCGAGATGATTGTTGATGACCCGGCGATTCTCCTCGAGCGCCTTGACCGGGAGGTTGCGCATCGACGTCGCGGTCGGGACAACGAGCGACGCCTCCATGTTCTGGACGATCTTCGCGACCGCACCACGCAGCGGAACGACGGTCTGGTTCTGTGGAACAGGTGCAGGCACAGGACGCGGCGGTGGTGCTGCGGGCTGCTGCACCGGAGCTACGACTGCGGCCGGCGCCGCGGCAACGGCGGGCTTTGCGGCATGGACCTGCACCGCGGGCTCCGGAGTCGGCTCCTGATCATCCTCCTCGTCGGGCCGAGGATGATAGTCGTGGAAAAACTCACGCCAACTCGCGCTCACCGAGGCCGGATTGCTCCGATACTTTTCGTAGAGCTCCTCGATGAAAGCGATGTTGGCGCCATAAGG
>DASQGS010000314.1:0-7826 GCA_035632455.1 Thermoanaerobaculia bacterium
ACCCACGTTGGCTGCCGAGCAAGCTGTGAACGAGGCACGCTCCGAGCAGATCTGCACATATGCGAAAACACACTTCGGTGCGAGACCCGGCGATTGTCCGATCTGCGACATCTTTCCTTGAGGGCCGACAATCATGCATACAGTACTGGCGAAATCGCTGACGATCATGGCAGTCCTGCTACTGACAACGACAGTCTGCTGCGGGGGAGCACCGGAGCAAAGGCTCAAGTCTCTACGCTTGCGGGAGAGGATTCCTCCAACAGGCGCTCTCCTGCCCCTCCAAGTGCTGGTCGAGATCGAGACTGAGCAGAAGGATGCGTCGAAAGGAATCACGGCGATGGCGACATTCATCAACCGGGGCCCGGCTGCGGTCGAGGTCACGAACCCCGAGCTGACCTCGTTCCTGAATATATCGGCGACCGACGGAACGGAGTTGGACGTTCCGGCGAGCGACAAGTTCCGTGATTTTTTCGACGACCCGCCGCACACGCCGAGAGCACCGCTGAAGATGTCGCTCGAGCCTGGAAAGGCGTTGCGCGTCCCGATCGTGGTTACTGAGGTTCTTGCTCCTGGCAGCGGGTACATTCGCAAGCAGATGGACGGCGGCGCCACGGGAACGACAGGGATCGGTGCGCCCTCAGCGGAGGAAATCGCCGCCGGCAAGCTGAAGTGGCCGCCCCGACGCATTCCACTCGCCCCGGGCACTTACACTGTCTCGGTCCACGTCGGTCTCCTTCCGGCTGACACTGATTTGATTCCCGGCAGGTTTCTGGACAGCGAGACAGTGAGAGTCAAGCTCGGGAGCAACGCGCCATGACGATGTCTTTCCCTGAGGATTGATGACGATGCGCCCACTGCCGAGGAAATCGCTGACGGTCGCGGCCCTGCTGTTAGCGACGATCACGTGCTGTGGGGCAACACCGGCGCGCAAAGTCAAAGCTCTTCGCCTGCGCGATACGATTCCTCCGTCGCGCGTTCTTGCGCCGATCGAAGTGCGTGTCGAGATCGAGACTGAGCAGGAGGATGTGTCGAAGGGAGTCACGGCAGCCGCAACCTTCATCAACCGTGGGCCGACTGGGGTCGAGGTCACCAATCCGGAGCTAAGCTCGTTCCTCTCGCTCACGGCGCCCGACGGGACGCTGCTGGACGCCCCGCCGTTGATCGAGAAGTTGGGTGAGTTCCACGACACCCCAACGTGGAAGCCGAAGGTGCCGTTGACGGTGACGCTCGAGCCTGGGAAGCCACTGCGCGTTCTGATGGTCGTCTCCGAGGTTTTTGAGCCCGGAAGCGGACACATTCGCAATCAAGAGAACGCCGACGGAACGATCACGACCGTGGTCGGCCCGCCATCCGCTGAGGAGATCGCCGCGAGCAAGTTTAAGTGGCCACCCCGGCGCATTCCTCTCACACCCGGCACCTACGACGTTTCCGTCTCCATCGGTCTCTGGGTGCCTGTGGACACCACGCCGTACACCGCCCGATCCCTCGACAGCGACACGGTCAAAGTCAAGCTCGGGGGCAGCAACCAATGAAGAGGTCTTTGATGATCGCCAACCGCACTCTCCGCGACGCAATGCGAGGCTTGGTCCTACTCGCCTCGCTTGCAGCCGCGCTGCCGCTCTTCGGACAGCTCGATGAGCACTGCACGGTCAGCATCCTCAACCGCACGGCCCAGGTAAGGGCCGACGGCACCTGGGTCGTCGAGAACGTACCGACGAACCTCGGCAGCGTTCGCGCCCGTGCCACATGCGTCGGCGGTGGGATGACTTTCGTCGGGCAATCGGATCTATTCGACGTCCCTGCCAACGGAATCGCGCAGGACGTGACCATCACTTTCGACACGAAACCGACCCCCGGCCGCCTCGCACTCACGGCACCGCGCGCGACCATGGCGACCGCTGGCGAGACCTTGCAGCTCACGGCGACCCTTACCTTTCCCGACAGCACGACCACCGATGCAACAGCAGCCGGCAACGGCACGAGCTACACCACGAGCAACCCCGCCATCGCCACCGTCTCGCCCGATGGACTGGTCACAGCGGCCGGCAGCGGGCAGGTGCTGATCAGCGCTCTCAACGAAGGCGCGCTAGGGCTGTTGCGAATCAGCGTCGCCACGGCGCTCGACACCGACGGCGACGGCATGCCCGACGATTGGGAGATCGCCAACGGTTTCAATCCGAACGATCCGAGCGACGCGGCGCAGGATGCTGACGGCGACGGCCTCACCAACCTGCAGGAGTATCTGCTCGGGACGAATCCGCGGAAGGCCGACACCGACGGCGATGGAATCCGCGACGGTCTGGAGGTTCAGACTGGCAGCGACCCGCTCGACCCCAACAGCTACAACCTGCGCGGAGCACTGCGCAGCGTCGTCGTTACTCCGGCGGTTGTGACGTTGAAGGGCAACCCCCTCTTCGGCGACGTCTCGCAGCAGCTCACTGTCATCGGAAACCTGCTGGACGGCACGACAATCGACCTGACCTCGCGCTCACGCGGGACGAACTACGCTTCGAGCGATCTGCGGGTCTGCAACTTCAGCACGACCGACGGGCTGTTATTCGCCGGAAGCACCGGCACGTGCACGGTGACGGTCGCCATCGCCGGGTTCAGCACGCTGATCCCGGTGGCGGTCGAGAGCTTTAGCCCTGAGGGGCTCTCAGCGATTCTGATCCCGGGCTACGCGAACAATGTCAAAGTCGCCGGCAACTACGCCTATGTCGCCGCCGGCTCGGCGGGGATTCAGGTTGTCGACGTCTCGAATCCGCGCGCGCCGCATATCGCGGGCTCGTATGCCACGCTCGGCAACGCCGAGGACCTGCGCATCGTCGGCAAGAGACTCTATGTGGCCGATGGTGTCGCGGGACTGAACGTCGTGAGCATCGACGATCCCGTTCATCCGGCATTTCTCGGCACGGTTGACACGCCGGGCGAGGCCCAGGACGTGTGGGTGGAGGGCGACCGCGCCTACATCGCCGACGGCGCCGGAGGCCTGCAGGTCATCGATGTCGGAGATCCGACTCATCCGACTCTACTGGGCGCGGTGCAGACCACCGGCCAAGCCAAAGGCGTCAGTGCCTCGGGCGGTTACGTGGTGGTGGCCACGGGGAGCGGCGAGAGCGCACTGGTTGTGGTCGACGCTCACGATCCGTTCCATCCGGCGATCATTGGCAAGGTGTTGCTACCGGGCGACGCGAAGGATGTCGTCGCTCGCGGCACACTCGCCTACATCGCCGCATACACCGGCGGCCTGCAGATCGTCGACTTCTCCAATCCCTCAGCGCCGGCGCTCACGGGGAGCATACCCAGCGCCTTCTATCCCTATGACGTGGTTCTTGTTGGCAACTTCGCGGCGTTCGCCGAGCAACTCTTCGTCAACGCCATTCCATTCGCCGAGATCACTGACCCGGCCCATCCGCAGTTCCGGAGCATCATCAACCTGGCACGATTCAGCGACGACAACGGCACCGGCATCGACGCCGACTCCGCGTACGTCTATCTCACGGCCGTGTCCGGCAACACCGGCCGCGACAACGGCGACTTTGGATACTCGAGCCTCTACATCGCGCAGTACGCCGCGACGGTGGACCCGGCCTCGGCGTACCCGACCGCCCACATCACTTCACCAGCCGATGGCTCGACGGTCATCATCGGAACCAGGGTACCGGTCACCGTCGACGCGACAGACGACCAGGCGGTAGCTTCGGTGGCTCTCTACGCCGACGGCGCGCAGGTCGCAGTCACGAAGACGCCGCCGTTCACCACCTACTTTACGGTTCCTGCCGGCATCAGCACGGTAACCCTGCACGACATCGCGCTGGACTGGGGCAATCGCGCCGGCCAGTCGCAGGATGTGGTGCTGCACGTCATCGCCGATCCTCTCACCACGATCAGCGGAATCGTGCTCGATCCGAACGGCGCACCGATCGCCGGGGCGCAAGTATCGCTGTTGAACCGTCCAATACCCCATGTGACGACCGACGCGACCGGACGCTATTCAATCGCGAACCTGTCGACGATCGACGGTACGTATGAGCTCTACGCGGCCGCGACGATCAACGGCACAGACTACGAGGCACGCTCCGCAACGGGCCGATCACGTATGGCGCGAACTTCGACGAAGTGTTCACGATTCAGTTCTGGGACGCCCTCGACTTCATCGGCGTCAGCGGCTATTACCCGCTTGTGAATGCTGATGCACCGACTCGCGCCCAACTCGTCGCTGCATGGCAGCCGGTGGTCGCTGATCTGGGCGCGCTTTCCGCGAAATGGCATCGGAAGGTGCTGTTCACGGAGCTGGGCTACCGGAGTGCCGATCGTGCCGCATGGAAGCAATGGGAGCTGAAAGACGGTGACCGCGCCAATCCTCAACTGCAGGCCGATGCGTACACCGCGTTCTTCGAGGCTGTGTGGCCGCAGCCTTGGGTGGCCGGCGTGTACTGGTGGCGTGCCCACTCCTACCGCTATATCGACCGGCAGGGCAACGGCTTCGAGATCGAGAAGAAACCTGCCGAAGAGGTGGTGAAGTCCCACTATCGGAGCCGTTGATGCGGTCCATCGGCATGATCGCCCTTGCGCTCGCATCGGTCGTATCGCCGTCTGCGTCGCCGTCTGTACTCGACGTGCGTATCGAGAAGATGATCGACCGGATGACCGTTCGCGAACGCGCCGCGCAGCTTCTCGTCGTCGGTTTCTCCGGTACGCGCGTCAACTCCGAGATTCGCCGCTTGGTGCATGACTGGCGCGTCGGCGCGATCGCGATTTACTCACGCAACGTGAACACGCCGGCGCAACTGCGGTCTTTGACCGCGGAGATCCGTGCCCTGGCGCCGGACGGTGTCGCGCCGCTGATCGCCGTTGACCAGGAGGGCGGCGAAGTCGCGCGGATCGGGGACGGCGTTCCGCGTCTACCCGGTCAGATGGCGCTGGGCGCTACGCGCTCGCCGGAACTTGCGCGCCGCGCCGGTCGCGCTCTCGGCGCGAGCCTGGCCGCTCTGGGGGTCACGCTCAATCTGGCCCCGGTCGTCGACGTGGCCGAGGCCCGCTCGCCGATCGGCATCCGCGCCTTCGCCGATGACGCCGCGCTGACAGGAACCCTGGGAGCCGCATTCATTCGCGGCCAGCGCGAGGGCGGCATCGCCTCCACGGCGAAACACTTCCCGGGCATCGGATTCGCGCCGGCTGACTCGCACGACCAACTACCGGTGGTCTCCGCTTCGCTCCAGGATCTGCGTCGCATCCACTTCGCGCCGATCCGTGCGGCCATCGATGCCGGAGTCGACGCGGTGATGGTCGGCCACGTGGCGGTCCCGGCCATCGATGGCCAGACCCCAGCGACGCTGTCTCCGGCAATCATTGCCCTCTTGCGCGACGACCTCCGCTTCGACGGCGTCGTCATCACGGACGCGCTTGAGATGGGCGCGCTCGACCGCAGCGATGGCATCGGCCGGCTGGCCGTTCGCTCTGTCCACGCCGGCGCGGATCTGGTGATGGTGCTCTGGCATCAGCGCGATCGCGAGGAGGTTCTTGACGCGCTCGAGGCTGCATGCCGCTCCGGCGAGTTGAGCGATGCCAGGGTGCGGCAGTCGCTGCGGCGGATTCTTCGTCTCAAACTGCGGCTGCCGGCGAGACATGTCGTTGCCGATACGACGATCGCAGATGACATCGCCCGGGCATCGCTGACGCTGCTGCGCAACGAGGCGGGACTCGTGCCGTTGCGCGGCGGTGATGGTCTGGTTTACATCGGCCCGGAAGGTCCGCTCGCCGATACGCTGCACACGGCGAAGTCGGTGCAGATCCCCCCGTTCATTCCGCCTGAGCGTGCCGAGGCCTGGGCGATGCGGGCGCGCGAGGCGGCGGCCGGCGCTTCGGTCATCATCGGCGTTGCGCAGAACCTCGGGCAACTCGCGGTGATCCGCGCGGCGCATGAAGCCTGGCCGGCGGCCCGCGTGATCCTGGTCTCGCTCGGATCGCCGCAGCTTATCAACGACTTTCCGCAGACCCGCGCCTACATTTGCGCCTACGGCTATCTCGCGCCGTCGCAGCACGCAGCCGCCGCGCTGCTCGTCGGCGCTGCCCGGCCGCGGGGACGGCTCCCTGTCGCCGTGCCGCCCCTCTTCGCCGCCGGAGACGGCATCATCGACACGAAAGCGCCATAGGCAGCTTCGTCTAGGCGATCCGGTCATATTGTCGCTGAAACTCCTTGATCTCCGTCAAGAACAGCGTTTCTGTCCCTTGTGCATTCCTGGCCCGAGGAATGAAACTCGTGTCCAGCACGACGTTGCGGGTGCCGAACTTCACGGCGCTGCTGCTCGCGAGCAGGCTGTCGTATTCTTCCATTGACAGCTCCAATCTCTTATCCAGTTGATCCTTGATTCGGAGAGCGCGCACGCGCTCCTGAGCATCCTTGGTGACCACCCCGCTGAAGAACTCGGAACAGCAGCCGGACCCATAGGAGAAACAGCCGATTCGCTGAGAGGTGTCGAAATCACCGTGATCGATTGTGCTCAGCAGCGACAGCGACGTCGTCGCCCCCATGATGTTGCCCACGCGCTGGCAGTGCTTGAGGCCGGGCATCACCCGGCGCTCGAAATCCGCTTCGATCTCCTTCGGATTCGCCTTTACCTGCTTGCGCATCATGTCGCGATGCGCGCCTTTGACCATGCCTCCGAAAGGTGTGTGCATCGCCAGATAGGCGAAGGTATTGGAAAAGTCCGCCCCATCCACGCGTTTCTTGTACTCCAGAAAGGCGCCCTCGCAGCAATCGAGGTAGGACAGCAGCGACAGATCGGCATCGCCGGCCTCGCTGTCGGGAACGGGGCGGCACGTGTCCATGACCTCATACCCATAATAGCCATTGGCGCCCACATCGATCTGAAATATGTGAGGCGTATCGCTGACGATCATCGCCACCGCGCCCGCCCCGGCACTGGGCTCGAAGAACGACCAGTCCTCCGACAGCGCCTCTCCCCCCTCGACCATTAGAAATCGCGTGATGTCGGTAGCGATCACTAACACCTTGGCGCCCGGCGATGTCTGAGAGAGAATGAAATTGACGGCCATCTGTAGACCGGCCACGCCGGAATAGCAGGCATTCTTCAGCTCGAACAAACGGCAATTGCGATTCAAGCCAAGGAGCTTGTGAAAATAGGTGCTCATCGATTTGCCGAAATCGAAGGCCGATTCCGTGCAACTGATGACCATCTCGATCCGCTCGATCTCTTCCTGACTCATGGCGTCGATCAGCGGCCTGGCGGCGTTCACACCAAACGTGATCGGATCTTCATAAGGAAGGGCGACGGTCTTCTCCTTCATGAGAAGGTTCGCGAAGCGAGACGTGTCCAGGTTGCGGTGCCTGGCGAGCTTGTCCACGTCGACGTAGGCGCTGCCCGCGAATGCATTGATTGACTCGATTCCCACGGTAGTCATAGGTCTTCCCTTCTGCTCACTCGACGGATCCCCCGGACAGGCTCAGCAGACGCCCGTTCGAAGCGGTATGCGCGGCGGCGTTGGAACGGCTGATCGTCCGCGGCTCGGCTAGTGGTCTTACGTACAGGTTCCTGAATCTGACCAGCGTCTCCCCGCTCTCGTTCAGGAGCCGGATGTTGAACTTCGTCACTCCTCCGCTATTCTGCGTATGCGCGTCAGCGTGTTCCACATACGCGTAGCACGTTTGAGGAATAGGTCTGATGATCTCGACCTCGTCCAGCGCAAAAGGCAGGAACGGGGTCCGCGGCGCAGGACCTCCGGCGAGGCCGGCGATCGTCTGCAGGGCGCCGTCGATCATGCTGGGGCGAAGAATGTATTGGCCGAACTCGCGCTTCAAGTGG
>DASQGS010000315.1:0-1893 GCA_035632455.1 Thermoanaerobaculia bacterium
CCCGCAACCGCGTAACCAATCCTCTTGCCTCGTCGGATAAAGTTCGAACCATGCTTACGATTGCACGCCGCTGCGTCCCCTTCACGCCGTTCGACCGCGATCTATCGACCGCGGTAGTTGCGCTCGTCTCGGCGGCCGGCGTGTACCTTCCTGATCACGAGCCGTTTCCAACCGAAGATCCGGGCGACATCACCTATCGCGTGGTGCCGGGCACGAGCGAGTCGTCGACTCTGCGCATCGCTCACCACCACTACGACCACGCCGAAGCGGACGCAGATCCGAACATCGTCTTCCCGATCGACACCCTGCGCGAGCTCGCCGCCGAAGGCCTCATCGGCGGAGTGAACGACAGCAATTTCAGCTACGGGTTCACGACGCGGCTTCGCGAGCTCTACGAGACGACGTTCCCTGAGATCGCCGACAAGGTGGAGCGCTCCAAAGCCCGGCTCGTTTTGCTGACGGCGGGCTGCCCGGAGACGTGTCATCGCTCCATCGGCAATCTGGCGCGCGAGATCGAAGCCCGCGGCGTGCCGACGCTGATCATCTCGGCGTCACCCGCGGCCACGGAGAGCGTCCGTCCGCCGCGGGCGATGACGTGGGACGGCACGGCCATTGGACGCGTCATCGGCCGCGCCGGTGACCGCGACTTCCACCGCAAGGTCGTACGTGCCGCGCTGGAGATGTTCACGCACGACACCCCGCCGGGGCGCGTCGTGACGAAGCAGATCCGGTGACGAGAGCGCGGAGGGCAGGAGGCGGAGCGCAGACGATCCCGCGCCACCGGGTCCAACGCGAAGCCAAACCGGTTCCTCCGCTCTCGTCCCTCGCGCTTTGACATCCTCCGCGGCTCGGAATTCTTGACAGCCTTAACGGGATGCGAGACGTGGCGAGCTGCGCTTCGTAGTCTGCGCTCCGCGCTCAGCGACATGCGCTTCGGGTCCAAAGGCACGATTCCCGAATACGCGCGGGGCGATGTTGTTCTATTCTCTTCACAGGGAGGCGCAAAGCCCGAATTGACCACGCCGGCCGGGGAGATCGTCGCGCACCAACAGCAGCAGGACTGGACCATCGAAGACTCGGTCGCTCTGTACATGATCGACCGCTGGGGCAGCGGCTTCTTTGATATCAATGCAAACGGCGACATGACCGTCTCGCCGCTGCAGGAACGGGCCATTCCCGTTCCCATCATCGACGTCCTCCGCGAGGCCCAGGCGCTCAATCTCGCCGCCCCGCTGCTGATCCGCTTCCAGGACCTCCTCCGCTATCGCGTGGAGACTCTGAACAACGCCTTCAACCACGCCATCGCCGAGCACAACTACCGCGGCGTCTACCGCGGTGTCTTTCCCATCAAGGTCAACCAGCTGCGCGAGGTCGTCGAGGAGATCCTCGACGCCGGCAAGCCTTACAGCTACGGCCTCGAGGTCGGCTCGAAACCCGAGATTTTCGCCGGCCTGGCCATTCACAACGATCCCGAGTCGCTCATCGTCTGCAACGGCTACAAGGACGACACCTATATCCGCATGGCCATGCTCGGCCGCAAGCTCGGCAAGAAGATCATCGTCATCGCCGAGAAACTCTCCGAGCTGCGCTCGATCGCCCGGATCGCCACGGAGATGAACGTGCAGCCGCTGATCGGCATCCGCGTCCGTCTCCTGTCGAAGGGCTCCGGCAAGTGGGCCACCTCGGGCGGCGAGCACGCCAAGTTCGGCCTCTCCACCGCCGAGATCCTCGAGGCCATCGCCATTCTCCGCGAGGCCAACATGGAGTCGGCCTTCAAGCTGCTCCACTTCCACATCGGCTCACAGATCCCCGACATCCTCACCATCAAGCACGCCGTCCGCGAGGCGGCCATGTACTACGCGAAGCTCTACAAGATGGGCCACCAGCTCGAGT
>DASQGS010000316.1:0-6283 GCA_035632455.1 Thermoanaerobaculia bacterium
GCAGCAAGCCGCCGCAGTCCACATAGAGTCCAGCGGGCGAGCCGCCGCATTCCATATGGAATTCGGGTTAGGATAGGGCGGGAGCGCGGGAATGCAGCGGGTGGAAAAATCGGAACGGAGCCGGAGGCAGGTGCTCGATGCGGCTCTGCAGTTGTTCTCGCGCCAGGGATTTCGCGGAACGAGCGTGCGCGAGATCGCCGAGACCTCCGGAGCGTCGATCGGAAACGTCTATCACCACTTTCCGGACAAGGAATCGATTTTTCGCACCCTGCTCGACGAGTATTGGTCGATCACCGAGAGCCGCCTCTTCCCGTTCACGCGCGCTCTGATCAGCGCCGGCCAGTTTCCTGACAACATCGAGCAGCTCGGCCTGGCCGCCCGCGAGAGCGTTCGCCTGTATCGCCGGCACATCGCACTCATCTACGTCGACGTGATCGAGTTCGACGGCACGCACATCCGCAGGTTCTACAGCGAGATGTCGCAGCGCTTCTCGACGCTGCTCGAGGAGGAGGGGCTCACCGGCTCGATTCAGGCCCGTCTCCGGCCGGGAGTGTCGCCGATCTCGGCGCTTCTCCTGACGACGCGCCTTTTCTTCAACTACTTCGCCGTTGAGATTCTGTTCGGCGTCAGCGCGCCGTTCGGGAAGGAGTCGCCGCAGATCGTGTCCGAGATCGCGGAGATGCTGCGGCATGGCATGGTGCCGTAGGTGGCGCACGCAAGGACGAGGCGGCCCAGCGCGGCTGGGCCCTACTTCATTTCGATCTTGTTTGCGGTCACCTCGAACTTCCAGTCGTAGTCCTTGTAGAAGAACGACACCAGCGAAGCGAACGGTTTGCGGAGCGGTTTGTTGATCTTGGTCTCGAACATCGGGTAGAGCGGCGTCGGGTTGTCGTAGTGCCAGACCAGATCGGCATTGCCCACGGTAGGGTCGTTGGGGTGGCGCTGGAAGTTGCGAAGCCCGTCGTATTTCTTCTCGCAGATCTTGCCTCGGAAGACCGCTCCGCGGACGCTCGGGGCCGTGCCGAGGATCGGGAAGCCCTTCTGAGTAACCTTCGCTTCGTAGGTCGACGTTCCGCCGGCGTCGTGAGTCTCGGTCACGGTGATGAGGCCCGCGTTTTGGAGATTCCGGTACGTAACCAGGGACCGGGCGTCGAAGTCGTCCATCGGCGATTTCGGGCCGAACCAGACTTTCTGCGGCACCTCGGCGTACACCGGCTCGGCGTTGAAAACGTAGCCGCTGAGGAGCGACTCCGCCTTGGCCGCGGTCAGCGGCTCCCGCTTCTGGCATGCCACGATCGCGCATGCGATCACCGCGATCGCGAACAGAGCAACCGGCCGAAGCGCGATCGCACCGCCACGCGGCTGGTCCGTTTCTGCTTGACTCGTCTCTCGGTGCATGTTATCCCCCGCCGTGCCTGACCCGCGCGCGCTGTCCGTCATCCTGACAAGAGAACGATATCGCCAGATCGAGGGCGTTGTGAACCGCCAGCGCGGACACGGCAGGCGCGCCGTCCATCTCCCTGATCGCGAGAGCGCAAATTGACCGATCGATTCCTCGACTCCCTGGCCCGACTCTGCCTTCGGCGAAGCACGCTGATCGTCATCCTTTCGGTCGTTCTGGCCGTGGCCGCTCTCGCCGCCGCCTCGCGGCTGACGTTCGACCCCGACCTCCTGAACCTCATTCCGCAGAAGAACCGCGAAGTGAACGATTTCAGGAAAGTGCTACGGGAGATGGGAACGATCGACTACCACATCATCATTCTCGACCTTCCCGCCCACCGCGATCCTCACGATTATGACTCGCTCATCGAGGGAATCGCATCCGGCTACCGGCGCTCCGCTCGCATCGAGGATGTGACTTATCGCATCCCGAACCCGCTCGATTTCGTCCAGGAGATCCTGCCGAAGGCGCTGCTGTTCCTGGCGCCGGAGGATCTCGACGACGTGGCGGCGAAGCTCTCGGATGCCGGAATTCGCGAATCGGTGGCCCGCAACCGAACTCTCTTGCAGACGCCCCAGGCCATCGCGCTCAAGCCGCTGATCCAGTTCGATCCCTTCAATCTCGTCCCGATCTTCCTCCACAAGTTCCAGGCCGCAGGCGCCGGATTCAAGATGGACGCGTCGAGCGGCTACTACCTCTCCGCCGATCACACCACGCTTCTGATTCTGACGAAGCCGAAGCATCCGGCGCAGGACGTGCCGTTCGCCAAGGCCCTGCTGGCGGAGGGGGCGGCCATGGAGGCATCGGCTCTGGCGGAGTTCCGGAAGAGCTCGCCGGGAACGCCACCGCCGGGCATCGAGCACACCGGCGGATATCAAATCGCAGTCGGCGATGCCGATCTCATCAAACAGGACATCATCACCAACGTTCTCGGATCGTTCTTTCTCGTCCTTGCGCTTTTCCTTTACGCGTTCCGGCGGGGCGCCTCGGTGGGCTATGCCGGCGCGCCGCTGATCCTCGGCCTGGCTCTCACGTTCGGGATGGCGGGGATCATCTACGGCACCCTCTCCTCGGCCAGCGCAGGTTTTGCCGCGCTCCTCGCCGGCCTTGGCATCGATTTCATCACCGTGCTCTACGGCCGCTACGTCGACGAGCGCAACCGTGGCGCCGAGCTGCCGGTTGCGATCCGGACGGTCATGCGGACGACGATGCCCGGCGTGCTCGTCGCCGCCATCACGACCGCCGCGACGTTCTACGCGTTCCTGGCCACGGACTTCCGCGGCATGACCCAGCTCGGCTTCCTCACCGGAAGCGGCATTCTGCTGTTCCTCCTGTGCGTCATGTTCCTGCTGCCGGCACTCATCATCGCCACCGAGCGAAAAGGCGCGACGCGGCCCAAGCTGTTCCTGCACTCCTTCGGCTCCGGCAAGCTGATCGACAAGGCCATCGCCCGGCCGAGGGCCACGATCGCGGTCTGGGTCATCTTCCTCGCCATCTGCGGCTTGCTGGCCGTGCGGCTCCGGTTCAGCGACAACATCCAGGATCTGCGCGCGAAGGGAAACATCGGCGTCATCAACCAGCAGCGGCTGACGAAGCAGTTCGGGCAATCGTTCGATTTCATGATGTACGTATCTGAGGGAAAGACGCTCGACGAGACGATGACGCGGACGTATGCCGCGGCCGCCGATCTCTCGCCGCTCGTGGCCGATCACACGATCGCCTCGTATCAATCGATCTCGACGTTCATTCCGCCGCGCGAGCAGCAACTCGCTGTGATGGCTGAGCTGCAGCGCGGCCGGGGCGATCGCTTCAATCCGCAACGCATCGAGGCGACGTTCCGGCAGGCGCTCGCGCAGAACGGCTTCCGCGCCGAGGTGTATGACCGCTACATGCGCCTCTTCAATCAGGCCCTTCAGCCGCAGCAGCCGGTCACGCTGGCCAATCTCGGGAACAGCGACTTGCTGAAGCTCACAGCCCGATTCGTCAAGCAGACCAGCCACGGCTGGATGTCAGTGACCTATCTTTACCCGACCGGCGGCAAGTGGCCGCGGGACGTGCCGGACAAGCTGCTCGGCGCGGCGCGACGCCATCCCGATGACATCCTCACCGGAGTAAACCTCGTCAGTGCGACGCTACGGCGGATCGTCAGAGCCGACGCCTTCCGCTCCACGCTGATCGGCTTCGTGGCCGTGCTCATTTTGATGTTCATCAGCTTCAAGACCATCAAGATGACGGCGCTTACGTTCGTGCCGTTCATCGCCGGGGCGGTGGCCATGCTCGGCCTCATGGCTGCGGCCGATCTCGAGTTCAACTTCATGAACATCTTTGTCGGGCTGATGATCATCGGCGTGGCCACCGACTATGCCGTCTACATGCTTCAGCGCTATCGCGAGGATCCTGGGCACTTTCCTCGGGCCGCGCACGAGACCGGCAAGGCCATCGTCATGGCCGCGCTGACGGCGATCGCGGGCTACGGCTCATTTGCCATTTCCCACTATCCCGGACTCCGTTCCATCGGCTATGCTTCAACATTCGGAATCGGTTTCAGCGGCCTCGCGGCCATCACGCTGCTGCCTGCGATCCTGGTTCTGGGCCACAGGCCGGAGAATGGCGCGCGGGAGGAATCAACCGCTCCTGAAGATCGCTGACCACCGGCCGGCGGTTCGATTCAACGAGGAGACGAGTCGTATGCAGCAACAGAGCCAAGCCCTTCCGAGACTGATCGCGGGCCGTATCGTGCGCGGCCGCGTTGCCATCGACGTCCTGCTCGTGGTCGGAGCAAGCCTGCTGATCGCCATCGCCGCGCAGATCGCGATTCCGGTCCCATTCTCCGTCGTACCGCTGACGCTGCAGCCGCTGGCCGTGCTGATGATCGGCGCCAGCCTCGGCCGCGTGCGCGGCGCCGCGGCGGCGACCCTCTATCTGATGGAGGGCTTCAGCGGGATGCCGGTGTTCGCCCAGGGCTACGGCGGACCGGCGATGCTGCTCGCGCCGACGGCCGGCTATCTTTTCTCGTACCCGGTCGCCGCCTGGATCGCGGGCTGGTTCTCGGAGCGCGGGTGGAGCAGCAGCACGCTGCGCTCGGTGGCCGGGATGCTCGTCGCGCTGGCGGTCATCTACATCGGCGGCTGGTCGTGGCTCGCAAACTACGTGGGCCTGCGCGTCGCATTCACGACCGGCGTGGTGCCGTTCATCATTCCGGACATCGTGAAGATCGCGATCGGCGCAGCGCTCCTGCCCCAGGCGCAAAGGCTCGTGGCGCGGATGACGGCGTAGGCCCGGCGCGGCGCCCCGGCCGGATAACATTTCGACGCGGTCTGCGAATCCGGCTGGGAAGCGGGCCGGTTCTCCTTGGGGGGTAGGGATTTCCCCGCTCGCGCACCTCCTTGAACGGAGGAAGTGACCATGTCGCCTGGCGTCTCGCTGCCTAAGAGAATCGTCAATCTCGTCATGTTGTCCGCCAGTCTGGGCGGAATCATCATCGCCATGGCGATCTTCTACTGGACGTCATTCGACTTCTGGTGGAAGCCCCACACGGAGATCCAGGCTGTTCTCTGCGAAATCGGAAGGCTGATCTTTGTCACGTCGCTCCTCTCGATCGTTTGGGAGTTGATCGCGAAGCGTGCGCTTGTTGATGAGATTCTCGCCCGAGTCCGGACGGCGCAGGAGATCGCGAGCGCCGGATTGGTGGACATTGCAGCCAGTTTTCACGACGGCATTGACTGGAGCCACCACTTCAGTGCCGTGAAGGAGATCGACATTTTCTTTGCCTATGGACGGACCTGGCTCGGAACGCACTTGGAACAACTGCGGAGCGCAATCGGGGCAGGCGCCTCAATTCGCGTTGTGCTGCCCGATCCCGAAGATCGCGAACTTACGGCGGAGCTGGCCCGCAGGTTCGGTTACGCGCGCGACGACCTGGTCTCGCTCATCCGCCAGTCCGACGAGTCGTTCAAGAGCTTGGCGAAAGACGCGGGGACGAGCGGCCGAGTTCAGATCTGGCACCTGACGCGCACACCCGTATTCAGCTACTACCGTTTCGATCGCACTGCGATCTTCGCCATCTACCATCACCGTAGCGAGCGGTCGACGGCTCCGGCATTCACGTTCGAGGAGCCCGGCTCTCTATTCAGTTTCTTCAAACGGGAGTTCGAGCTTATGATCTCGGATGACAATCCTGCTACACGCAAATTCTTCTCGACCCGAACATGAGCACGCTACCGCATCGCGCGACCGAGAAGCACGTCCTTCACGATGGCGACCTTCCTTCATCGCTGTTGGATGGCTTTCGTCACGCGAGCCGCATCGCCTGGGACATCGAGACCTCGGGCCTTGATTGGCGGGCCGACCGCATCGCTCTCTGTCAGTTGTACGTGGAGGACCAGCCCGTGGCCATGGTCCGAATCCGCGACGAGACACCGAGAAACCTCGCACGGCTTCTCGCCGATCCTGGACCCAGGAAGATCTTTCACCATGCCATGTTCGATGTGCGGTTCATGGCACATCAATGGTCGGCGACTCCGTCGAATATCGCTTGTACCAAGGTCGCGTCCAAGCTCCTCTTTCCGGGCGAGGCTCGAAGGCAGAAGCTGCAGCAACTGGTGTCGGAGCAGTTGGGAATCGATCTCGATAAGAGCGAGCAAACGTCAAACTGGCTCGCACCCACGTACACCGAGAGTCAGCTCGCTTACGCGGTTCGCGACGTTATCTATCTCGGTGATCTGCTGGATGTGCTGCTCGAGAAGCTCGAACGGCGCGGTCTGCGGGAGCTGGCACTTCGCTGCTTCGACCACATTCCCACACGGGTTGCCCTCGAGCTTCGGGATCTTGGCGACGTGTACA
>DASQGS010000317.1:0-2132 GCA_035632455.1 Thermoanaerobaculia bacterium
CAGGAGCGCTTCGATTTTCGGAGGGTGGCAAGTGATCGGACTCGCGCTAGTGGTCGGGTTCCTTTTCGGCGGCGCGTCGTGCGACCGCTGCGGCATGAGCCTTAAGAGCGATTTTACGTCGCCGCTCACGGCTGTATATACCGCTTCGCGCGCCGGAGTCCCTCACGTGACGTTGAGATCCATTGTCTACAGCGATCACCCGGCAGAATCACCGGCGTTTGAGCAGCTCACGTTCATCCTTGCTCTGGCCGGGCCGGCGCGGAAGGTCGATCCATTACCGTGCGTCCGGGTCGAGGAGATCGCAACCGAGAGCATTCAGTTGACATTGGACGGATGTATGGCTGGAGCCGAGCTTGCTCCCGAATTCACAGGCTCACCGGAGCGAATGAGGAGTGTCCTCCCACCCGGCTCGATCCTGGGTGATATCGAACAACAACCGCCGGGAACCGGCACATCGTTCGTGATCCGGTTCACGCGGGCTCCGGCGTACCGGATTCAGACTCTTCCGGCAGGCTCCGGCGTCGTTCAGTTCGTCCTGCAGGCTCGCTCATTCAAGGCGCCGTGGATCACCGTGGACCCCGCGACGGTCCGAAGAGTTATGGGTCTCCAGCCTTCCCTTCTCAAGATCGAGTATCGCCCCCCGTCGATGACGTCCGACCAGACCTCGGTCGATCTTCCCCTACGCGTCATCCTCAATTCGGGAGGCGAAATAACCCAGACATTCGCAATTCCCTTCGCGGACTTCCGAGCTCGCGATGAAGCGAGCATCGTGACGCTCGCTCAGTCCCTGTTGAAAGGCGCGGAGCACGCCGGCGCTCCGCGTGATCTTCAAGACGCCGAGCCTCATGATCCGATCACTGCGTTTGCATTTGAAACAATGAAGAAACAGGCGGCGACGATCGAGCAGCGTTCCGGCACCGCCGTCCGCAACGAGTACATGTTCGGTCAGTTGGAGGAATTCGCACGCCTGAAGCCGGCTCGCGAGCAGGTCCCCGCGTTGCGACGCATGGAGCAGTCGTACGCTTCTGTGCAGACGGCGGGCGACGAAAGATATTTGCTGCGCCTGTTCGCCAATTTTGCGTCGGCGAAGCTGCAGGCCTTGGGTGAGCGAGCTCAGCCCCAGGAGATCCCAGGCGGCCAATGGACAGCGGGACCAAAGTGGACGCGCACGCGATCCCCACTCGTCTCGGACAGCGAGCCGTTCTTCGATGAGCCGCCGTTCTGGCGCCCATGGCGCAAGACGCAAGTGGCCACGGTGTACGGCCTCAGCGCCCATCGATGCTCGTTGCACGCCCGCAGAAAGGGGGAGGCGTTCGATTCCGAGGCACTTCGCCGCAAGTATGGCAACAGTCTGGCACTCGAGATTGCCGGAACGTACACGTCGCCGGATAGAAGTATCGCCGCCCTGGCGGCAGTCAACGGCGTTCTCGCCGGGTTCCTCCCGCGTGCTTGGGAGGGGCTGGCGATCATTCGCGACGGTCGCGTTCAAATCGTCAGCGTACTGAGCCTCACCCCGGACATGCTCGGCGAGGCCAGTGGCCCTTGCCTGCATATCTTCACCTCTCCGGACCACTTTCTACAATTCCTTCACCACATTCGAAAGAACGAAGTGTCTTTTGTACAAGGACACTTGCTGACGCTTCAAGGGAGGTATGACGCCTCGCTCAATGACACCGTGCGGGCGCGGCGGCGAGCTCTCGTGACGAACGCCGGCGGTGCGGTCGAGGTCATTGACTTCGCCGGCACTCGGGAGATGACTCTGCGTGAGTGCGGAAAGTGGCTCAGCAGCTTCGACGCCGGCGGGACGGCAATGAACCTGGACACGGGCGGATGGGATTTCGGCAGGCAGTATACCGCTGACGGCGGGCTCCACAATCTCGGCATGGAAGCGTTGACGGACGAGCGCCTCAGCAACAAATTCGTTTTCGTCAAGTGATCGGAGATCGACTATGTTCCGCACAGCCGCACGCAATTACAGGAGTTCGCTCGCCGCCTGTCTCGCCGCAGTTCTCTGCGTGTCCGCTGGGCCTTCCGCCACAAAGCCGTCCTTCTCTCTCCACCGGGACGTTGATGCGCTCGTCGTTCACGACATCAGAAACCTTTCCAGCGCGGGTAACGCCGGCTGCGAGATG
>DASQGS010000318.1:0-7206 GCA_035632455.1 Thermoanaerobaculia bacterium
CGCCGTTGACGTAGCCGTTGCCGTCGCCGTCGTCGAATGCACGATTAGCAACGATGAAGGGAAGTCAAAGACCGGCGACGGCGACGCCGACGGCAACGGCTACGGCAACGGACGAAGGTTGGCGAGGCTCTGCGTCTCTTAGGCCCTACCGGTCGATCCGAAAGATCAGGATCGAATACCCGGCCCGACCAACGAGCTTCGCGCCGTGCAGCTCGAGGTATGTGCGCCAGTAACGCCGGCTGTCGGGATTGACGGTCGCGCCGACAAAGTGCGTGGCGCTGATGGCGAAATACCCTGGAATGCGGACCTCGCGCTGCGGCAGCTCCGGCTCGGCGAAATATCCGAGCTGAAGGTTCAAATGCCGGATGCCGTACGCGCGCGGGTCGGCGGTGCCGAAGTAGACGAGGTTGATCGGCTCGGACACGTGATGCTGGTCGATCCACGCGCGTAGCCGGGGCAGGTCCTGGCCCCAGTCGAAGTTCGAATCTGCGAGAGACTCGAATCCGTCGCCCGGCCCGCCGGCAATCTCGTTCACGTACGACAGATGACGTCCCCACATCGGCGCGGGAGAGGTGATCGGCGCGAAGACGACGGTCGCAGAGAGCGGCACGATCACCATCGCCGCGACTGCCACGGCGAAGCGTATGCGCGGCATCATCCGCTCCCAACTCGCGGCGAGCGCGCCGCAGATAACGTAGAGGAAGGGATAGATCGGGAGGATGTGCCGGTGCCCGATATTGAGGCTCGAGGCGACGGAAAACCCCAGGTAAATCGCGACCGGCCACAGCAGAAACGCCAGCACCTTGCGACGCTCGCGACGCATGACGACCATCAGCAGCGACGCGACAATCGCCGCGAGGGCCGGGATCGTGGTCTTGTATAGAAGCGTCCAGAAAAAGTAATCGGCGAATCCGCGGCCCGAGTATTCGCCCCGGAGGAAGGAGTGGCGGACCAGCGAGCTTGATTCGAGTAGCGCGAAGCCTGCGAGATACGCCTCCGGCACGATGTGCAGCCGGTTCGCAGCGAGGAGCACGCCGCCCATCCAGCCAATTCGGGTCGTGTCCTGCGCCTTGTGCACCTCGGCGTCGGGCGCGCCTTCGGGATACGCAGGCAGGAGCTGTTCCCTTGCCGCCCACTCCTCCACGACCTTCAGCAAGGGCAGATGTCCCGGCGGCGATACGGCGGGCGCGTTGAGCGCCGGCTGGGTCAGAGACGTTCGCGCCATGTTCTCTTCCAGCGCGGCGGCTTCCGGATCGGGCGCTGCGGTGAAATGGAAGCCATAGGCTGCCCAGATCGCGGCCCATGCCACCACGACGGCAATGGCGATGATCGCGGCCATCGCGACCGCCCGACGTGCTCGCGACTCGATCGACGGCAACTTCTTCTCACCGATCCACGGCTCGCGCGACAGCCAGCGGTGGATCGCCAGCATCAACACGATCGGAACGAGCAGCAGCGCCGAGAACTTCGCCGTCTGCGCCAACGCGAAGAAAAGCGCGAAGGCGGCGGTGTTCGCGATGCTGAACCGCCGGCAGATGCGCCAGAAGAAGTAGATCGCGCCGAAGAAAAGCGCCGCCACGCCGACGTCCGTCGTGACTAGTCCGCTGTGTGCCAGGAAGTTCGGATCGAACGCATAGAACAGGAGCGAGCACACGCCGCCCCAGACTCCCCAGAGCTCGCTGGACCAGCAGAAAATCAACACGCCGAGGAGGATGCCCCAGCACATCATCACCAGGCGGGCACGGCGAAAGAGAACGGCGGAATCGTTAAGAAAATCCGCAGGCGCGAAGACGGCCGCCGGCTGGGCGCCACGGGAGACCGCGGAGTCGCGAACGGAGTACAGGAGGTGATGCGCGAACCACCACTCGGCCATCGGATTGGCGAGCGCCATGGACCACGCTTCGAGCAGGGAGTGACGAGCTTGCGCATCTCCGTCCGCCGTAGCCTCGAGCCGATGCGGCCAGGGATCGCCGACCGCGAGTGCGGCAATGCGCTTGAGGAGCGGCGGATGCTCGGCATTGAGCCGGTAGTCGCCCAAAGCGCGATAGCTCCATCCGGCGGCGAGGTGCGTCGTCTCATCGACCGTCGGCGATGTTGCGTCGATGTTTCCGATGACAAGGAGCGTGAAGGCAACGAGCATGGCCGCCGCAAGGGCGATCGCGATCGCCACCGGCGGCAGCCCTGCGGGCGCAACGGAGGACTCTGACTTGCGCCGGCGTGGGCGGGACTTGGCCATCGATCGGCTTCATAACATTGAAAGGCAGAAAGCGGAAAGCAGAAAGCAGAAATGGGCAGTGGTCAGTGGTCGGTGGGCAGCACGCCATCTCTTAGCCGCGCAGACGGCGAACGAGCTCAAGATGGCACGAGAGGCATTTCACCAAAGGGACGCAGAGGACACTGCGAAAGAGCTATCCGTCATCTCTGCGTCCTCAGTGCCTCTGTGGTGAATGTGTTTCTCACGCGGAGACGCGGAGGTCGCGGAGACATTACTGTGGTCAGTGATAGAGCGCCGCGTCCCCTCACCCAGAAGACACGCTGCCCTGGCCTCTCGGCAGAAACCACTTCTGCTTTCTGCCTTCTGCTTTCTGCCCTCCGCTTTCGGCCTTCCCATTGACGCTCGCCGCCTGTCGAACACATACTCCGTCGCCGGACGATTCGAGGAGGGTTTCCTGATGGCGAAGCAATACGACGTCGTGGTGCTGGGTGCAGGCCCGGGCGGGTACGTGGCGGCGATCCGCGCCAGGCAGCTCGGGCTTGAGACGGCGATCGTCGAAAAGCAATGGTGGGGCGGGGTCTGCCTTAACGTCGGCTGCATTCCGTCGAAGGCGCTGCTTCGCAACGCCGAGCTGGTCCACATCTTCCGTGATCAAGCGGGGACGTTTGGCATCAAGGTCGACGGCAAAGTCAGCTTCGACTACGGCGAGGCCTTCCGACGCAGCCGCAAGGTCGCCGACGGCCGAGTCAAGGGCGTCCACTTCCTGATGAAGAAGAACAAGATCGATCAATTCCAGGGATGGGCGACGTTCACCGATCCGCACACCATCGACGTGGCGCTCAACGACGGCGGGCGCGAGACACTGTCGTTCAAGAATTGCATTCTCGCCACCGGCTCGACCACGCGCCTTCTGCTCGGCTCGAAGCTCGGCCCGCGCGTGGTCACCTACGAGGAGCAGATCCTCTCCGAGGCCCTGCCGAAGAGCGTGATCATCGCCGGCGCCGGCGCCATCGGCGTTGAGTTCGCCTATGTGATGCACAACTACGGCGTGAAGGTGACCATCGTCGAGTTTCTCGACCGCATCGTGCCGCTGGAGGATGAAGAAATCTCGGCGGAGCTCCACAAGCAATACCGCCGCGCGGGCATCGAGATCCACACGTCGACGCGCGTCGACACGATCGAGGACACGGGCAACGGCGTGCGCGTCACCGTGACGCGCGACGGCAAGCAGGAGGTGCTCGAGGCGGAGAAGGTCCTTCAGGCGATCGGGTTCAAGCCGCGAACCGAGGGCTACGGGCTCGAGAAAACCGGCGTCGCCGTCACCGATCGCGGAGCCGTGACCATCGACGGACGGATGCGCACGAGCGTGCCGCACATTTACGCAATCGGCGATGTGACGGCGAAGCTGATGCTGGCTCACGTCGCCGAGGCCATGGGAATCGTGGCCGCGGAAACCATCGCCGGCGCGGAAACGATGGAGCTCGATTTCGACATGATGCCGCGTGCAACCTACTGCCAGCCGCAGATCGCGAGCTTCGGTTGGACCGAAAAGCAGGCGCGCGATAAAGGTTACGACGTCAAGGTGGCGAAGTTTCCGTTCACCGCGAACGCGAAGGCTCACGGCCTCGGCGAGATCGCCGGCTTCGTGAAGATCCTCAGCGACGCCAAATACGGCGAGCTCCTCGGCGGGCACATGATCGGCCCCGACGTCACCGAGCTCCTCCCAGAGCTCACCCTCGCGCGCCAGTGGGAGCTCACTACCGCCGAGCTCGCCCGCAACGTCCACGCCCATCCGACGCTCAGCGAGGCGCTCAAAGAGGCATTTCACGGCCTCGAAGGGCATATGATCAACATGTGAAAAGTAGAAGGCAGAAAGCAGAAAGCCGAAATGAGATTGCGCCAGAATGCGAATGACGCGCCTCTTGCTCGCCATTTCATTTCTGCTTTCTGCTTTCTGATTTCTGCCTTTCCAAGGAGGTCACTATGACCGAGCCGAATCCCGAACAAGGGGCGAAGAAGCTGGCCGATTCGCTGCGCGAGTGGGGCTTTGATGTCGCCACATTCGAAGCGAGGGCCAAGGAATCGTTAGCCAACGCCAAAGGCGATCTGACCGAGGTCAAGGGGGCGATTCAGAAGACCCTCGCGGCCACGAAGGAGCGCCTGATCGACATCGAGAAGGTCGGCGCCCCGTTTGCAGCCGAGATCAAGACCGGCTTCGAGCGGGCCTGGGACGAGATCGAGCAGGCTTTCCATCGCGCCAAGGAGAAGTCCCGTGAAGCGCGGCGCGGCGGCCCGCCGGACGCCCCGTCGGATCCGCCACAACTCACGGCGGGACCATCAGACGAGCATCCGCGGGATTAGCGAGTGAGTAGTGGTCAGAATGATCACGTCATCCTGAGCCGCGTAGACAGCGAAGGATCATCTTGGCAAGATCGTCGCTCTCGCAAGGAGATCCTTCGCCGTGCTACGCCCCCATCCGGGGGCTTCGCCGACTCAGGATGACACCACTTCTGCTTTCTACTTTCTGCCTTCTGCCTTCTACCGTTCATGAAGCCGCTTCTCATCGTTGAGGACAAGGAATCGCTGGCGCTGATGCTGCGCGAGACGGTGAGGGCCGAGGGTTGGGAGGCGGACTTGGCAGCGACGGGCACGCAGGCCACGAACTGGCTGGCGGAGGGACGGCGATACTCGGCGGTCGTCACCGACCTTCGCGTGCCGGGGGCTGACGGCATCGCGGTGCTGAGGCAGGCACGGGACAGCGATCCCGACTGCCCCGTGATCGTGATGACCGCGTACGGCACCATCGAGAACGCCGTCGAGGCCATGAAGCTCGGCGCCTACGATTTCATCCAGAAGCCGATCGACGTCGACTACCTCATCCTCATGCTCCGCCGCTGCCGCGAGCATCGCGAGCTTCGCGAAGAGAACCTCCTGCTGAAGGAGGAGTTTCAGAAGCGGCACCGCCTCCCCGCGATCATCGGCGAGTCGGCGCGGATCGTCGAGGTCTCGCAGGCCATCCAGAAAGTGGCGCCGACAGACTCCACCGTCCTCCTCCAGGGCGAATCGGGCACGGGCAAGGAACTGTTCGCCCGGGCCATCCACCAGCTCTCACCGCGGCGCGACCGGCCGTTTGTCGCCATCAACTGCGCGGCCATCCCGGACACGCTCATCGAGAACGAGCTCTTCGGCCACGAGAAGGGCGCCTACACCGGCGCGGCCGGGCGCCAGATCGGCAAGTTCGAGCTCGCGGACAGCGGGACGCTCTTTCTCGACGAGATCGCCGACCTCGGCCTCAGCGTTCAATCGAAGGTCCTGCGGGTCCTCCAGGAACAGCGTTTCGAGCGCGTCGGCGGAACGGCCACGATCGCGGTCGACGTTCGCATCATCTGCGCCACGAATCGCACGCTGACCACAGAAGTGCGCGATGGCCGATTTCGCGAGGATCTCTTCTTCCGCGTCAACGTCTTCCCACTGACCGTGCCCCCGCTGCGGACGCGGAAGGAAGACATCGACGCGCTCACGGACCACTTTGTACAGCGATTCAGCCGCGAGCTCGGCAAGCCGGACCTGCGCATCGCCGCAGAAGCCCGCGCTCTCCTTCATGCACACGACTGGCCGGGCAACATCCGCGAGCTCGAGAACGCAATCGAGCGGGCGGCGATCCTCTGCGACCGCAACACGATCGAGCCGCGCGATCTCAACGTGCAACCGGGGGACCGCGCCGCCGAGAGAGTGCTGGCCGGCGCCATCGACCTCTCCGGCACGCTCGCCGAGGCCGCCGACCGCGCCGCGAGGATCATCGAAAAGCTCAAGATCTCCGAGGCTTTGAACCGGAGCCGGAGCCGCGTTGATGCTGCCGAGATCCTCGGAATCACAGCACGAACGTTGGCGGCGAAGATGAAGGAACATGGGATGGAGGGGTGATCTAACGCCATGTCCGACCCCATCCCCACCTCGCGCGACGTCGTCGCGTATCTGAACCAACGCTTTCAGGATCTCGGCCTTCCCTATCGGCTCGAGCACATCGCCGTCCTTCCGTACGTCAATCCGATGTGGCTCGCCAACTGGGACGCACCGCAGCTCGCCGATGCCCCGGAGCGCGAGGTGATCGACGCCGAGATTCGCGAAGCGCGCTGGCGCTTTCCGCAAGTGCTCGACGAGTTCTGACGCCGCCGTTCTCCTGAGCCGGGGAGCGCGGCCGTCCCGGCCGCAACCGCGGGGCGTCCTCGCCGCGCGGGGATACTCGCGAGAGTCCCGCCCACTCACGCGCCCGCTGGCGTCCCAGCAGTGCTGGGCCGAGCCACGGCAACTAGGGCACGCCGGAGGCGTGCGTGAGGGTAGCCGGTGGCAACGCCGGCAGGCGTAGCCACCGGATTGACAAAGGCGTTCAATCAGAATCGGCACCCTGGAGGGGTGCGTGAGCCGATACGGCAATAGTCGAACCGCAGAAGAAGCGACGCCAAGGAGAGCATCATTGAGAGCGTCCGTTCGACGAATATCGCATTCCGCGGCGAGGAGAAGGGGTTGAACGGTACTTGTGGTGATTCACGCACTCCTGCCGGAGTGCCGGCTCTGATTGAATGATCTCTGCGATCCGGTGGCTACGCCTGCCGGCGTTGCCAACGGCTGCTCTCACGCACGCCTCCGGCGTGTCCGCGGAAAACGCCCAAACTCCAGGCGGCGGCGTCAGCCGCCGCTTTCGGGCGCCCGATTCCAACTTGTCCCGCGGCGGAACGCGAAGGCGGGTGGATCATTTGCCGGCTTTTTCCAGCGTTTCGATCAGGAAGAGGATTTCGGCGGCCATCGTGTGGTCCAAATCCGGGGCGCCGGCGAGGGTGCGGTCGCGGCTGCCGGCGACGATGGCTTGGAGGGCGTGGATAAAAGGGAGGAGCCACGCGGCGTCGGGATCGGCGGCGAGTTGCGGGAGGAGGGACGCAGCGGCAGCCGGATCACCGGCAAGCAGGGACTGGGTCACGGCGAGCGCGATGCGG
>DASQGS010000319.1:0-6865 GCA_035632455.1 Thermoanaerobaculia bacterium
GTCACCGAAGTCGAGCGAAGAATCGACCGCTCGGTCCGCACTACATGCGGCGCTGCGGCGGGGTCCGCGCCGTTCAGCCGGCGGGCGGTCATGGCTCTGTTGTCGACTTCGATGGTCAGCGACGCGTCGGTCGCGATCGGCTGCGGCCCATCGGCCGGAGTCTTCGGCGCCGGCGTATCGATCGATACGCGAACGAGGGCGCTGCTGCCGAACGGCGCCGGTGCGGCTTCGACCTCGACGCGCACCTCCGAGGTCTCGGATGCGACGGCTGAAGCGAACTGGCTCACGATCGAGTCCGTATGAATGCTTCCGGCCGGAGGACGCTCCCCGCGCCGCAACAATGCCTTCACCAGCTCCAACGAGCCCGCATCACTTTGGAAACCGAAGAACGACACGGGCCCGACGGCCGCGGCTTTTCTTGCTGCCGCCGGCGCTGCTGCGACGCGCTTATCCAGGACCACGCTGCCTGGTTCGGCGCGCTTGAGCTCCTTCGCGGAGTCGAATGCCGCTTGCGATCGCGGCGACTCCGCGGCTACGCCACCAGCGACTCCGCCTTCCACAGCCGCACGCTGGCGCGGCGTGTTGTCGTCCTTTGACAATGCCGGCGGCGGCGCCGACGCAGCGACGACGATGGTCTCGCGCTCCTCTCTGTCGCGATCGGTTCGAGCGGCAGCGGACTGCGGCTGCCCGGCCGCCGAAGCCATCCGCCCCGGTGCAGCCTGGGTCTTGGTGGCCACACCATCGGCCTCGGCGACGACGACAGGAGCATTCCCGCTGTACGAGTACGGGGCCGCAGTGGCTGGTGCCGGAACCGGAGCCTGACGCGATCCCCCGACCGGTTCGGTTTGCGCCCTTGCTTGCGGCGCTGGTTCAGGTGAAAACTGCGCGACTTGCTTCGTCGGCTCCGCGGCTGGTGCCTGCTGCACCTTGGCCCGCTGCGGCACTGCAGGCTTGGTTCCGAGAAGACGCTCGGCGCGTTCAAGGTTCGCCTCCTCTTTGACCTCAGCCGTCTCCATGCGGCTCAAGAGGTGAATGCAAAGGTAGACCGACGAGATCAGAAGGACGATCGACGCTGCGATTCGGAGGTTGAAGACAATCGACTGCGAGACCCGTTCGCGCTCTTTGGCCTGGGACGCGCGGAGGTGATTCGGAATGTCGCTCTTGATGCGCTCAGCCAGGCCGGCCGGCGGTTTCGGGATCGGCGCGAGCGCGAGCATGCGATGAAGATCAGTCTTGCGTTTCGGGTTCATGAGGGCTCCTCGTCCAGCGACGCCTCGAGTATCGAGAACGCCTTGTGCAGCCGCTTCCGGATCGCGACGGTGGTGATGTTCTCGATCCGGGCGATCTCCTTGACCGGCAACCCGCCCCAGAAGTGCGCGGTTACGGTGAACCGCAAATCCTCGGGCAGGAGCAGGACCGCGGCACGGAGGTTCTCGGCCTCTTCAGCGCTGCTGAGCAACTCGTCCGCTCCGGGCGCGGTGTCGCGCATCTCCGGAGCGTCCGGCGCATCGAGGGAGGTCATCCGCCGCGGACGGCGCACGTGGTTCAGAAACGTGGTGTAGGCAATGCGGTACAGCCAGGTGAAAAACTGCGAACGGCCGTCGAACCCGGAGAGCGCGGCCCATGCCTTCTGGTACGTCTCCTGAGTCAGGTCGGCAGCCAGATCGCTGTCGCCGCAAAGGCGGAACAGCGAGGCGAAGACGGCGGAGTAGGTACGCTCGACGATCGCCTCTGCGGCATCGTGGTCGCCGGCACGAACTGCCGTCAGCAGGCGGCGCTCCTCTCCCCAATTGGGCGTCACGTGATCTCGCTCCACGAATTGGGCCGGAAAGCGGGCGACATTGGTCACGCCCGTTGGACACGGCTGCGGACGGAAGCGAAACCCGGACTGCTTGCAGAACGGGCGGCGTTTGTTCGCAGAAACGTTCGCCGCGACCGGCGGATTCGGGAATGGCCGAACATGCTACTGCTTTTCGCAGCGCAATGAGGCAAGAAATGAGACGGATCATCGTTGTTGTCCCGGTTCTAGCTGTGCTCGCGGGCGCGTCCGCCTGCCAGCAAACCCGGGAGACCCCGGCGGTTAGCCAAGCGGCGGATCATGAGAGAGACGTGATGCAGTGGCGGGCGAAGCGCCTAGCGTCCCTCACGAGCGAAAGCGGCTGGCTGACGCTCATCGGGCTGGACTGGCTTCATGAAGGCGAGAATCGAGTCGGTTCAGAGAAATCGAGTGATGTCGTTCTCCCGCCGAAGGTCGCGGCGTCCTGCGGAACGCTCCTCCTCGCCGGCGGCAAGACCATGTTCACTCCTGATCCCAACGCCGCCCTGCTCGTCGATGGCAAGCGGCTGACGGCGCCGATCGAGCTTCACAACGATACCGAGGAAAGCGGACCTACCATCGTTCACGCCGGCCCCGTCACTTTCCAGGTCATCAAACGCAACGACCGCTATGCACTCCGCGTCAAGGACAAGGAGAGCGCTGCCCGCGCACACTTCCTCGGGCTCGAGTACTTCCCCGTGGATCCGAAGTGGCGCATCGAGGCGACGTTCGAGCCGTATAACCCGCCAAAGAAAGTAGCCATCACGAATGTCCTCGGGATGACCAGCGACGAGATCGCTCCCGGCGTCCTAGCTTTCACGGTGAACGGCAAGAGCTATCGAGTCGAGCCGATTCTGGAGCAGGGCGAGAAGGACCTGTTCATCATCTTCAAGGATGACACTGCCGGGAAGGAGACCTATGCCGCCGCACGGTACCTATACGCGCATCCGCCCGGTGCCGATGGAAAGGTGATCGTCGATTTCAACAAGGCGTACAACCCGCCATGCGCGTTCACGCCGTTCGCAACGTGTCCACTCCCGCCGCCGCAGAATCGCCTGCCATTCCGAATCGAAGCCGGAGAGAAGAAATACGCCGGAGGGCACGGATAGAACGTGTCCTGAGTTGCGTTGCGACTGAAAGAGATCCGCGTCGCGCTACGAAGCGTCACGCGCCAAGGCGCAGGCGCCAAGGGCGCCGGAGTAGTCGCCGAGGGTCGCGTGAGTGATTCGCACCGCTCCATCCTCGTCGGGGCGCAGGAAACGGCCACGCGCCACTTCGCGAATCGGCGCAACGAACTCCTCCTCGAGCCGCTGGGCGATCCCTCCGCCGATCACGACCATCTCGGGATCGAGCACGTTGACGAGATTGCCGACCAAAAGGCCGAGAGCCTGCTGGGCACGGGTCATGACCTCGGTCATGATCGAATCGCCTTCTTTCAACGCACGGGCGATCACGCTGCTCGTCATCCGCGGCTTGTTGCGCTCTCTCATGATGGACAACGCCGCGCTCTCCTGCTTGGATGCCGACGAGGCGGCGCGGACGTCTCGCTCCATGGCCGTGCGGCTGGCAAGCGCCTCGACACAACCTCGCCTGCCACAGCTACATTGAGGGCCGTCCTCGCCGAAGACCGTGTGCCCGATCTCGCCGGCTGCGCCCCGAGCTCCACGATCGAGCTTACCGTGATGAATCAGCCCGCCACCGATTCCGGTTCCGACCCAGACGCCGACCACGCGCTCGGTACCCGCGGCTGCGCCGAACGCATGCTCGCCGACGATCGCAACCTGGACGTCATTGCCGAGCACGACATGGCAATCGAGAGCCTTGCCGAGCAGCCGCGCCAGCGGAACGTCCGACCACCCGAGATTCGGTGCGCGCGTGACGACTCCATTCTCAGGATCAACCGCTCCGGGAGCACCGATACCGGCGCCTTCGAGCTTTGAAAGCTTGACCGACGCGTCCTTTGCCGCAGCCCGAACCTGTTCGGCGATCTGATCGATCAGCGCTTCGGGACGCAGCGTTCGATCGGTAACGCAATCGGACTTCCCGAGAATTTTTCCGCGGTGATCGGCGACGATCGCAATCATGCTCGTCCCACCGAGATCGACTCCGGCATAGAGGTTCGACATGATTGATGTCTTTCGCGATGCGGCCCGGCGGCCCTGATCGCCGCTATTGTCCGGCAGACTTTCGCTCGTCAGCAAGTACCTGGGCCACGCAGGCAGTCAAGTTCTTCGCGGTGGCGATGTGCAGGAACTCGTTGGGCCCGTGGGCGTTGCTGCGAGGACCGAGGACGCCCGTAATCAGGAACTGGGCTCTCGGGTAGCGGGTACCCAGCATTCCCATGAATGGAATCGATCCTCCTTCGCCGTAAGTCACCGCGTCTCGGCCGAAATAGGTTTTCGATGCCGAGCTGACGGACTGCTCGAGCCATGGCGCGATCTTCGGAGCTTCCCAGCCTCCGCCTGCCTTCTCCGGCTCGAACTGCACGCGAACACCGTAGGGAGGGTCGCGCTCGAGGAGTTGCTTGAGCTTGCTATCGATATTGGTGGCATCGAGCGAGGGCGGAAGGCGGAGCGACACCTTCAGCGCCGTCGCCGGCCGAAGGACGTTGCCGCTCTGCACCAGATCGGGAAGGCCTGCCTGCCCCGTGATAGCAAGTGCCGGCCGCCACGTGCGATTGAGCAGGAGCTCGAGCGGATCGCTCGACACCGGGCGCATGCCGGGAACGAGCGGGAACTTGTTCCAGACTTCGTCGCCCAGGATTTCAGCGGTGGCCTTTGCCTCGGCAATGCGATTCGCCGGTATTTCGACCGAGAGCCACTCCGGCAGGATCTTGCCGGTCCGCGAATCCTCGAGCCTGTCCAGCAGCGAGCGGATGATACGGAAACTCGAGGGAACGATCCCGCTGGCATCGCCGGAGTGCACGCCTTCCGTGAGTACGTCCACAGTCAGGTTCCCGACGATCGAGCCACGCAGCGAAGTCGTCATCCAAAGTTGTTCGTAGTTGCCGCATCCGCTATCGAGGCAAATGATCAGCCGCGGCGTCCCGATGCGATCGGCAAGCAACTCAATGTAAGCCGGGAGATCCACCGAGCCGCTTTCCTCGCAACATTCGATGATGACCACGATGCGGGAATGCTCAATCCTCGCCACTTGAAGGGCCTTGATCGACGCGATCGTCGCGAAGATGGCGTAGCCGTCGTCTGCACCGCCGCGGCCGAAGAGCATGCCGTCTCGCAATACCGGCGTCCATGGACCCAGTCCTTCCTCCCAGCCAACCATGGCCGGCTGCTTGTCGAGATGTCCATACATCAGAACGGTCGAGGTGTCGTTGCCGGCGATCTCCATGAAGATCAACGGTGTGCGACCGGCAGTCTCGCAGACCTCGATGCGCAGGCCTGCGATTCCCTGTTGCTCGACCCAGGATCGAGCGAGAGCGACAGCCCGATGCATGTGGCCCGCCTCCTTCCAGTCGGGGTCGAACAGAGGCGACTGGTTGGGGATGGTGATGTACTTCTCGAGGGTCGGAACGATCGAACCGTCCCAGAGTGCGTCGAGGGTCTGGCGTGTCTCTTCGCGATTCATGAACGTCCTTTGGCGGCGGGATGGGTTGCGAGGGCGGAGAATAGCACCTGACCCTGTTCTCCGGCGAGGAAACATGCGATGATTGACGATGCAGACGAGCGAGGGAGAGTGCGGGGCCGGTCAGCTCGACGGGGTGGCCGAGGCGTTGGTTTCAACTTCGGTAGATCGAGTGATACCGGTTCCGAAGGCGGGAGTTTTCTCCGGCCATCGTTTTCGTGGTACTGTGAGACGGGTCTTGTCATCCATAAATAAGAAGGTCCGGCTTTCACCCTGAGTCTAGAAAGGCAGCCGTGCTGGAACGGAACGCGTTGGAGATCACTTTAGCGCGCTCGCCGGACGAATCGGACGGCGCGGCGAAAGATGTGTCCGCACCCAGCGCCGCGACTGACGACAGGGCCCAGACGGCAATGCTCGTGACCGAGGAACCGCTTCCCCAGACCGCGCCCGACGTCGGTGCCCTCTACACCGAACATCGGATACTGCTCTTGCACATCGCCTGCCGCAAATTCCGCATCCCCGATTCGGACGCCGAATCGCTGCTTCAGGAGGTCTTCCTCTCGTACATGCAGGTGGGGACGCAGATCCGCGACGTGCGCTCGTGGCTGGTCGCGGCAATGTGCAACGCCAGCCGGCACTACTGGCGGTCACACGCCAGGACCGAGTCTCTCCCGCCCAATATCGGCGAGCGCTCCGACCCAGACTCGCACGGTCTCGCGGAGATGTTCGCCATGCAGTTGACCGTGCGAAGAGCGTTGGAGTATCTGCAGCCCCGTTGCCGGGAGACCCTGTACCTCCACTACTTCGAAGGCCGTTCGGCCAGCGACGTAGCGAAGGAGATGGATACCACGAACCGCTACGCGGAGAAGCTGATTCACAATTGCCTCAAGCGGGCTCGCGAGATCTACCTCACGCTGACGGCGGTGAAGCGATGATCGTCGAGAAACACTACGACGACGAGGTGCTGATCTCGCTGCTCGAGAGTGCGGATGGCGATCGCGAGACCGTAACCGATCCGCATCTCGATTCCTGCGTGGACTGCCGGGCATCGCTCGAATCCCTTCGAGAGGTCACGGAGATCCTGAACGACGACGCCACCTGGAGCCCGCACGAACCTAGCGAGGAACCCTCGCCAAAGGTGATGGCCCACCTGAATGGCTTCGCGGCCCGAATGTCGGCGGAGGAGGCGGAAGCCGAAGTCTGGATCCAGGAGCTCCTTTCCGGCCCGAAGGAGACCTGGGCGGACAACCTCGCCAGGCATCCGCAGTGGCGAACCGCGGGCATGGTCAGGAAGTTGATCGAGGCGACGGATCGAGCGATCGACCGGAGCCCCGCGGATGGAGTCAAGGTCTCTGAGCTCGCAGTGAAGATCGTGGAAGCTCCGTGCGCGCGCGAAGTATCGGATCAGCAGTGCCTTCGAACAAGAGGCGCAGCATGGCGCGAGCACGCGTATGCGTTGTATTACGT